>JBQELM010000226.1:0-4487 GCA_052103915.1 Mycetocola sp.
CTTGACCCAGAAATGATTACCGAGGTCCTGGATGTCATGGTCGGTCTGGCTAAGGAGGGGATGACGATGATCGTCGTCACGCACGAGATGGGCTTTGCCCGCCGAGCCGCAGATCGCGTTGTTTTTATGGCGGACGGCGAGATTGTGGAGGAGAGCGACCCTGAGTCATTCTTCACCAGCCCACAAAGTGATCGTGCGAAGGACTTTCTGTCCAAGCTCCTGGTGGGGTAGGCGCGCGCACTCGCGACGGCGTTTTACGACCTGACGCGCCCAATGACGGGTCGCGTTCACAGCACGGCCCGCCGGGGCGGGTCAACATAAGGGGGATACATGAGTACCAAAAAACTGATCACAGCTCTGGCCGGAAGCGCCACGATCGCTCTGATTCTTGCCGGTTGGTCTGGGGCAGGCGTGGGGGGAAGCGCGGGGGGCGGTTCGTCTCCAGACGATGCGCCCTATTCGGTTGCGACCAACGTTGACCTGTCAGGGAGCCCAACCTTTGACGCAATGGTTGCGGCAGGAAAGGTCACAGTTGGCGTGAAAGAGGATCAGCCCGGCCTGGGATATCTGGATGCAATCACCAATGAGCGGTCCGGGTTTGACGTGGATATCGCCAGATGGTTGGCAGCATCTCTCGGATTTACGGCAGACCAGATTGAGTTCATTGCCATCCCAAGCCAAAACAGGGAGTCGGCGATCGTGAACGGCGATATCGACTACTACGTCGGCACCTACTCCATCACGGACGAACGTAAAAAGCAGATTGATTTTGCAGGCCCGTATCTGGAAACCGGGCAGGGATTGCTTGTCGCAGCCGACAACACGGACATCACAAGTGAGAAAGACCTCGCGGGCAAGACCGTCTGTTCGGTGACGGGATCAACGCCGATCCAGAACATCAAAGAAAACTACCCGGACACCAAACGGACGGAATTTGGTACCTACTCGGAGTGCGTCACTCAAATGCTTGACGGTCAGGCGGACGCGGTAACAACCGATCAGGCCATCCTGATCGGTTACGCGGCAGCGCAGCCGGACGTGTTGAAGGTTGTTGGCGAACCATTCACGGAGGAGAAATACGGCATCGGGCTCCCGAAGGGAGACGACGTCCTGCGCGAGCACTTCAATACGACTCTGACCGATGGCGGCGACATCTGGCAGGCCATCTACGATGCAACCCTGGGCCAGTCCGGCACGGTCGTCCCGCAACCGGCCGTCGACAACTACTAAGCGGATGTGGGCCCGGCACAACGACGCCGGGCCCCTCCTATCTGTGAGGAGTTTTTGTGGACACACTCGTCAATAACGTGGACGTGTTTGTAGATGGTTTCTGGATGACGATTCTGCTGTTCCTGGTCTCGGCTGCCGGTGCCCTTGTCCTGGGAACCGTCATCGGCGGTTTACGTGTTGCGCCGGTGAAAGCGGCAAACGTTTTTGGAACTATCTACGTCAATACCATTAGGAACACGCCACTCACGCTCCTGATGTTCTTCTTCGTTTTTGGGTATCCCAAGCTGGATTTGCCCCGGGTGCCGCTTTTTTGGCTCGCTGCCGTCGCGCTGATGGTCTACACGGCGAGCTATGTGGCGGAGACTCTTCGCTCGGGGATTAACACGGTGCCGGTCGGGCAAGCCGAAGCGGCACGAGCAATTGGGTTGCCATTTGGGCAGACCTTCAGCCTCATCATCCTGCCTCAGGCGTTCAGGGCGGTTGTTCCGCCGATGATGAGCGTTTTTGTTGCACTGCTCAAGAACACAACGATCGCTGCGGGATTCTCGGTGGCTGAGGCCGGCGCGATTCGGGCGACGCTCTCCGAGCGGGGCGAGCCACAAATCATCGTGCTGTTGTGGGTGGCACTGATCTTTGTCCTGCTTGTGATGGTCCTCTCGTTGATCCAGAACCGGTTGGAGAAGAAATGGAGGGTAAGCCGATGACGTCAGTGTTGTATGACGTTCCAGGACCACGAGCGATCGTTCGGAACCGGTTTATTGCGGTGGGAACCGTGCTCATTGCCCTGCTTGTCGTGGGATTTGTTGTCTATCGTTTTGCCATCACCGGCCAATTTGATGCGCGTAAGTGGTCACTCTTCACCTATCCGCAGGTGTGGGAACGGGTCGGAGACGCAACGCTGTCGACGCTGAAGGCGTTTGCTCTAGGTGCCGTGTTCAGCCTGGCCCTGGGGTGCGCGCTCGCTCTCGGTCGCTTGTCCGATCATTCCTGGATCCGGATTCCGTGCACAGCGTTCATCGAGTTCTTCCGGGCGGTGCCGCTGCTGATCCTGATGATGATCATGTATTACGGGCTTCCGCCCCTTGGGGTGTCGTTCATGACGCCGTACCTGGCTGTTGTTGCCGGTCTGACGCTGTACAACGGTTCGGTTCTGGCCGAGGTGTTTCGGGCGGGGATCCAATCGTTGCCGCCCGGTCAGGCGGAAGCGGGATACGCGATCGGCATGCGCAAGTCGGGAGTGATGTCGCTCATTCTGATTCCTCAGGCTGTCAGGGCGATGCTCCCCGTGATCATCGCGCAGTTGGTCGTGATCTTGAAGGACACGGCGCTTGGCTTTCTGATCACCTACCAGGAGCTATTGTTCACGGCCAAGTTCTTGAGCTCGCAGCAGAGCTTTGACACTCCGGTTATCCCCGTCACCATCGTGGTGAGTGCGATTTACATCGGGCTGTGCTTGATCCTGTCAGCGGCCGCGAAACTTGTTGAACTCCGAATCCGCCGCGGCGCCCGTCGGAGCATTCCGGCTGACGAGGAGCCAACAACTCAGACGGAAGCAATCGCAACGCAGTATCCGTGATCGGAGTCCGAAGATAGCGATGTGTTGGTGAGCGGTGTGGCAGCTCCGCCCGGTGTGCTGGGCTGCCGCATCGCCGCTCCGGCCGGAGTGAACAGGCCTCTGCGTCCGCCTCGGAAAGCCGTGCTCCACGGCGGTGCTGGAGTGGGCAGCACAACCGCTCCACGACGGCGGGCATAGAATGGGTGACTGTGTCAGAGAGCACCCCAATTACCCCAGAGAATGTCAGTTCGGCCGTCGACGCTGCGCTTGAGGCAATTGCTGCCTCCGCGGATTCCGACAGCCTCAAGATCGTGCGCGCGGAGCACACGGGGGAGCGCTCGCCGCTTGCCCTGTTGAATGCCGAGCTGCGTAACGTGGCGCCCGAGGACAAAGCTGCATTAGGCAAGCTTGTTGGGCAGGCCAGAGGCCGAGTCACCCAAGCCTTTAATGCACGGCAGAGCGACATCGTTGCTGCCGAAGCAGCCGCTCAGCTTGAGGCTGAACGCCTTGACGTTACAGCACTGCCCGTGACGGGAACGCCCGGAGCACGGCACCCCCTCACCCTGCTCCAGGACAGGGTTATCGACGTTTTTGTTGGGATGGGATGGGAGATCGCGGAAGGGCCGGAGCTGGAGAGCTCCTGGTTCAACTTTGACGCCCTGAACTTCCCGCCAGACCACCCTGCGCGCGCCATGCAGGACACCTTCTTTGTCGAGCCGGTTGACCGTGAACTGATCCTTCGCACTCACACCTCACCGGTTCAGGTGCGCGCCATGCTTGAGCGCTCGGCGCCGCTCTACGTGCTGGCTCCTGGCCGGGTGTACCGGACGGACGAGCTTGATGCGACCCACACCCCCGTGTTCCATCAGTTTGAGGGTCTGGCCGTTGACAAGGGCCTGACCATGGCGGATCTGCGCGGAACGCTTGAGCACTTCGCCCGGACACTTTTTGGTGACGAAGCCACGATTCGGCTCCGACCGAACTACTTCCCCTTCACGGAGCCGAGTGCGGAGCTTGACCTGTGGCACCCGACCTTTGTTGGTGGCGCGCGCTGGATCGAATGGGGCGGCTGTGGCATGGTTCACCCCAACGTCCTGCGATCAGCGGGTATCGACCCCGATGAGTACAGCGGGTTCGCCTTTGGCATGGGCATTGAGCGGGCGCTGATGTTCCGCAACGGTGTGGAGGACATGCGAGAAATGGTGGAGGGCGATGTCCGCTTCTCCCAGGAATTCGGAATGGTGGTCTGAGCATGCGGGTTCCGCTGAGCTGGCTGGGCGAACACGTTGACCTTGAGCAGGGCACAACCCCTGAGGACGTGCACGCGGTTCTTGTCCGCGTTGGCCTTGAAGAAGAAGACATCCACGGTTTTGATCTGATCGGTCCCATCGTGGTCGGTGAGGTTCTTGAGTTTGTTGAAGAACCGCAGAAGAACGGCAAAACCATCCGGTGGTGCCAGGTTCGTGTTGCGCCGGAGGGACAGACCGCCGCAGATGGCGGAGACGCCATCCACGGAATCGTGTGTGGAGCCGGCAACTTTTTCCCCGGCGACAAGGTTGTTGTCACGCTCCCTGGAGCGACACTTCCCGGACCGTTCCCGATTGCCGCACGGAAGACCTACGGGCACGTGTCGGAGGGAATGATCGCCTCGTCTCGAGAGCTGGGCCTTGGGGACGAGCATGACGGCATCCTTCGCCTGACC
>JBQELM010000227.1:0-4477 GCA_052103915.1 Mycetocola sp.
AGTTCCACTCCCACGCCGACAGCCACATCGGCACCCGCGGTGAGGTGCTCCGACTGCTTGAGCTCACCGACCCGCGCTACCTCAACCTGTGCCTGGACACCGGCCACTACGCCTACTACGGCGGAGACAACCTGCGCCTCATCCAGGAGCAGCCGGAACGCATCGGCTACCTGCACCTCAAGCAGATCGACCCGGAGTACCGCTTTGAGGTCCTCAAAAACGACATCGCCTTTGCCGACTCGGCCAGTCGGATCATGGTGGAACCGCCCGCCGGTAACCCCGAGTTTGCGCCCATCATCGAGTCGGTGTCGGCCATCAACCCGGACATCTTCGCCATCGTTGAGCAGGACATGCCCGGCGTCAACATCGACCTGCCGCTTGGCATCGCCACACGCACCCGCGAGCACATCTTCGGCTGCTCGCACCTGACCCGTCAGCGCTGAGCCGGAGGACACCGATCATGAGCAAACTCTCCATGAACGTGACCACCACGTTCCACGGCAACGTTGTCAGCGACATCGCCATGGCCAAGGCCGCCGGTTTTGGCGGCATCGAGCTGCAGAGCCCCAAGCTGTACCGCTACCTTGACGCCGGCTTTTCGGCCGAGTCGCTGCTGCCCCTGCTTGACGGCCTTGAGGTCACCGGTCTGGGCGCCGTCCTCAACATCGAGCGTCGCGGCGACGGCAGGGAGCAGTTCCTGGCCGAGGTGGAGCGCATGTCGCAGATCGCCACGGTTGTGGGGGCACCCATCGTTCAGCTGTGCACGGGGCCGGTCGACTGGCAGGTGGTGCAGGACAAGCGCGCCGGTCGCCTGCGCGACACCGACGAGCGCTACCGCGGCACCATCGACCTGAGCGAGGACGAGGCCATCGAGGTCCTGGTCGGCAACGTGCGCGAGGCCGCAGCCATCGCCGGTGACCACGGCCTGGAGCTGTACCTTGAGCCGCTGGCCTGGTCAAACATCAACCGCTGCGCGCAGGCGCTCCGCATCATCGAGCGGGTCGGCAGGGACAACGTTGGCATTGCTCTGGACACCTGGCACTTCTGGACCGTTGGCGACACCCTCGACGAGGTTGCCGCGCTGCCCAGGGAACTCATCAAGGCCGTGCACATCTCTGACGGCCTCGACCTGAACCGCGACACCGACGTTCCCGACCAGAGCGTGCACCGCAACGTGGTGATCGGCGGCGGGGCGATCCCGCTGCAGGAGTGGGTCGACGTCATCAAAACCACGGGCTACGACGGCTGGTGGGTGTCGGAGATGTTCTCCGACCGCGCCAACGAGCACGACGCTCAGACCGTCGCCACCACGATGCGCAACCTGCTGAACATCCTGGTTTCCTGACCGGTGCGGGCCCGCAGTACCTGGCGCAACCGGTGGGCCCGCGCCTCTTTTCTCTGCGCTTTTTCTCTGCGCTCCAACGCCCACCTCTCGGCTCCCGCCGGTCGCCCTCGGATCCCGCCGGACCATCCTTCTCCCTCACCCCACCGCGTGAGCACATCACCCACATAAAGGCACACCCATGCAACGTTTTGCCCTGATCGGCGCCGGCTTCATCGGCACCGTCCACGCCCGCAATCTGGCCGCGAACCCGCACGTCGACTTCCGTTTTGTCTACGACGTTGACTCCGGTCGGGCCGAAGCCCTGGCCGCAGCCCACGGAGCGACGGCCGCGCGCAGCCTCGACGAGGTGTTTGACCCGTCGCAGGTTGACGCCGTCTTTATCGCCTCGTCAACCAACACCCACGCAGAGAACCTGCTGCGCGCCGCAGCCGCCGGGGTGGCCGCCCTGGTGGAGAAGCCCATCGACCTGAACCTGGAGCACGCCAGGGCGACGGTGGCTGAGGTGGAGCGGTCGGGCATCACAGCGATGGTCAACTTCAACCGCCGGTTTGACCGCGACCACGCCGAGCTGCGCCGCGTTGTCAGTGAGGGTGGCGTCGGCGACGTTGCCCTGGTGCAGTTGACCTCACGCGGACCCGCCCTGCCGCCGCTGGACTACCTGCGCGTCTCCGGCGGTCAGATGCGCGACCAGACGGTGCACTTCTTTGACCTGGCGCGCTGGATCACCGGCGAGGACCCGGTCGAGGTTCACGTCAGCGGATCGGCACTCACCGACCCGTCGATCGCGGAGTTTGGCGACGTCGACACCTCGGCCGCGACCCTGCGGCTGGCCAGCGGTGCGCTTGTCCAGATCGACAGCGTGCGGCACACCGGGTACGGCTACGACGAGCGGATCGAGGTTCTTGGCTCCACCGGTCTGGTTGAGTCCGGCCGGATGCGCTCCGGCGGCGTGACCCGTTTTTCCGGCGCCCACACGATCAGCGACGGGCTGCACGCCGGCTGGTTTGACCGGGTCCAGCCCACCTACGCCGCCTCGCTTGGTGCCTTTGTTGACGCGCTGGAGACCGGCGGGCCCGTCCCCGTGTCGCTGCGGGACGGACTGGCCGCGCAGGCCATCGCCGAGGCCGCGACCCGGTCGCTGAGCAGCGGCCGCTCCGAGCCGATCAACGCGGCGGAGTAGGACACAGGCGCAACACGACCGCCCCAACCGCACGGCCCTCGACGTCACCTGGCGCCGGGGGCCGTGCGGGCGCTAGCGTCTGAGGAAAGGCTGGCCGGTCGCACACCGCGCGGTGCAGCGTGCCACCCCGCACCGAGATGAGCCACATGACCGTTCCGCACAGCCTGGGTGCGTCCCACTGGATCACCCTGCCCGACGGTCGTCGGCTGCACTATCGCCGCCGCGACCCGCTCACCTCTGACGGTTCAGGCCGTCCCACCGTTGTGTTTGAGTCGGGTCTGGGCTTCTCCGGCTCCACCTGGGGGTCGGTGGCCCCGGCGGTTGCCGAGCAGTACAGCACCGTTGTGTACGACCGTGCCGGTTCAGGCCTCAGCGACGACGACACCCAGCCGCGCACGCTGGAGCGCCTGGCCGACGACCTCGGCGCGCTCCTTGGCACCCTCACCGGGCCGTTCATCCTGGTGGGGCACAGCTGGGGTGGGCCCGTCGTCCGGACGGTTGCCGCACGCGAGGCGCCGGGGGTGCGCGGCCTGGTGCTGGTTGACCCGTCAGACGAGAACGTTGACGCCTACTTCACCCCGGCCGTCAGCTCGCGCATGGCGGCGACCGGTCCGCTCACCATGTTGCTGGCGCGAACGGGGATGTACCGCTGGTTTGCCCGCATCGGCCGGGTCCAGCCGGAGGACGTGTACCGCGACTTCCGGCGAGACAACTTTGGTCTGCGCGGGGCGCGTCAGGTCACGGCAGAGATGGAGCACTTCCTTCCCGGCATGCGCACGCTCCGCCACGGCCGCGGTCTCAACGACCGGCTGGCATCGGTGGACGTCCGGCTGATCACCGGGACTCGCGTCAGCTGGGCGGAGCGGTCGCAGCGCCCAGCGATCAACGCCGCGCACGCGGCAACCGTGGCGTCCCTGGCGTCGGCTCAGCTTGTGGAGGCCAGCCGCTCGGGCCACTCCGTGATGTTCGACGAGCCGGAGGTTGTGGTCACCACTGTTCTGGCGCTCGGCGACGACGTGACCGGTCGTGCTGCCCAAAAATGAGCGGTGGCCCGAACAGCAGCGGAATCAGAGCCACCCGAACCGTCGGAGCTAAAACTCCGCCGCCGGTCGGACCTTCTGCCGAAGCGACCCGGACAGCAACACAACGGTCAGCCCCACAACCACCAGCAGTCCCAGCCCCGCCCGCAACGACACCGCGTCGGTGACCGATCCGATGAGCGGGCTGGTGATCAGGAAACCGATCCGCATCAGCCAGCTGACCAACGTCACGCCCGCGCCCTCAGACACCCCGGGAAGCTCGGCGGCCGCGGCCATTGCGCTGGGAACAAGAGTGGCGCAGCCCCACCCGGCCAGCGCCAGCCCCACACACAGCAGGACCGGACCCGATGCGCACACGATCAGGGCACCGCCAGCCGCGATGAACACACCACCCGACCGGGACACCGCGGCCCGGCCGAACCTCTGAATCAGCAGGTCGCCGCTGAACCGGCCAAGGCACTGAGCGGCAAGCACAATGGTGAAGGCGATTCCGGCCGAGCCGACGGGGATCCCACCGATCTGGGTGGCCGACATGGCCGCCCAGTTGTTGGCGACGTCCTCGACCATGACACCGCAGATCGCGACGATGACCAGCGGGAGGGCGAGTTTCAGCAGTCCGCCAACGCGCGACCGGGTGCGTGGCGCAGTTGCCGCTTCCGCGGTCGCCGGATCCGGAACGGTCGCATCGGCGGCAGCGGCCGCACCGATCAATCGGGCGCCCGTCCCGACCAGCGCAACACAGGCCACTGCGACGGCGGCCAGGTGCAGTCGGGGGTCAAGACCGGCCGCGGCCGCCGCGGTTCCCGTTGCCGCACCCACCACGCCGCCGAGGCTCCACAGCGCGTGCATCGACGACAGGACGGAACGTCCCACCCGGGCCTGCACCCTGATTCCAGCGACGTTCTGCGCCAC
>JBQELM010000228.1:0-4471 GCA_052103915.1 Mycetocola sp.
GTTGCGATCTCACTCTGCGGCAGGACGATGAGTTGATCAATTCCGTAACCAAGCGAGGTCACCGCAACGTATACCGCCGCAACCGTGAGGTTCCATGCCTGAACGGCGCAGCCCACAGCAAGCGAACACAGGAACCAGGTCCACGGGTGATAGCTGGGGTCATCAGAGGTGGCAAAAAACGGCCACAGCACAAGGACAATCACAAAAACAACGGCAAAGGTCCCGTTGGCGATGCTCGCCCCCCTGCCGATGAAACCGGCGACGACAACACCGGCAAGAACCGCATGTGTCACGGTGACAACCACTTCACCAAGCACCGGTGGCAGCCCCGACCCGCTCCCCAGCGCGATCATGAGGGATTGGGATCCAAAAACCAGCGCGATCAGCGCAACGGAAATCTGAAGCAGACGCTGGACACGTCCGAGGGTGAAGGCGGGCTGATGGGGAGCGTCCTTCCTCGGGCGCACCAGCCGATCAGCGCTCATGGCCCCCGGTGAGTGAGGGCAGGATGCCGTCCTCAACGGCGCGGCGCAGGAGATCAACCTTTGTTGGAGCCGGCCGGCCAACCTCTACGTACTTTTCCCTCACCCTGGCCAGGTACTCCCGCGCGGTTGAGGGAGCAATACCAAGCTGGGCGGCTACAGCCTTCAGCGGCAGACCCGAGGCATAGAGGTTCAAGACCTCCCGCTCCCTCGGTCCCAGTTGCACGCGGGAAAACTCGTCATCAGCGTCAATCGCGGACGCCCACTCAAGGTTATTGAGTTCGTCACCGGCGGCGACCGTTGCGATGGCTTGAACAACATCTCCGGTTGGGGATGACTTGGTCACCACGCCTGCGGCACCGGCGGCGAGCGCCTCCCTGACCGCGGGAACCCGGTCGGCGATGCTGTGGATGAGGACGGCCGCTCCCGTGGAGTGAACAGCCGTGACGTTTTCGGTGATGCTGCGCCCGTCACCAAGCGACAGGTCAAGAACCACTACGTCGCTGCTGCGACCGCCACCCGCTGTGATCCGCTCCAGCAGCGCCGTCACCGACGGCGCACTGTGCTCAATCTGGAATCCGGCCGCCTCAAGGGTGGCCTGAAGGCCAAGCCGCACGGACTCATGATCGTCAACAATGGAAACTCTCACCACATGCACATGTTATGCCCGATCCGGATCAACCCACGAGGCCACCCGGATCCTCGGGCGTTAAGAGCCGAGGAAACGGCGCTGTCCTCAGTTGCGATGCAGAACGGCAATCGTCTCAAGATGGTGCGTGTTCGGGAACAGGTCGTACGCCGTCAGCTCGGCGACGTCGTACCCGCCGTTGCGGAACCCGGCCAGGTCGCGTGCGAGGGCAACGGGGTCACAGGCCACGTAGATGATCGTGTGCGGCGCCAGCTCAATCAGGCTGCTCACAACCTCTTTCCCCGCCCCCTGGCG
Organism: Mycetocola sp.; assembly: GCA_052103915.1. Lineage (GTDB taxonomy): Bacteria > Actinomycetota > Actinomycetes > Actinomycetales > Microbacteriaceae > Mycetocola_B. The sequence continues at coordinate 1,426 of JBQELM010000228.1, forward strand.
AGGCGGGTCAAGAACAATGCTTGCCGCCCTGAACCGGTCACGCTCGCGGGAGGTTGCTGTGCTCACAACCTGCCGGAGGTACCTGTCAACACGGGCGGTCTGCGCTCTGGCTCCCACCCACTCGGAGAGGTTCTCCGCGGCGAACTCGGTGGCCGGGGCATAGGACTCAACCGACGTGACCCTGGTTGACCGGCCGCCACGGTCGGCCAGGGCGGCGGCAAGCAGCCCCACTCCTCCGTACAGGTCGTGGTTGGCTGCGGCGGGATCAAAGCGGTTGGGGTCAAGCGCGGCAGAAACCGCGGCGCTCAGCGTTGCAGCGGCGTTGCGGTGCACCTGCCAGAACCCCGACGCGTCAAGCCTGAACTCACGCTCACCCACACGCTCGGTGATCTGGAGGCTGCCGTGGGCGTGACGTCCGCTCCCCGTCATAATGACGGGCTCAGCGCCGTGCGGAACGACCACGTCAATCCACTCGGCCGATCCGGGCTGGACCTGGTCGGGTAGCACGGTGGCGGCCTCCGGAACAGCAAGCGGGTAGCTGTCAACGCCGATCACCTGGTGACTGCGCGCCGCGTACGGCCCCACACGACCAGCCTCATCAACGTGGGCGCGCATTCTGGTCCGCCAGCCGGTGCCCACAGAATCCGCGCTGTCCTCCACGCTGTCCACCGTGACGTCCCTGCTGATTCCGGCGAAGCGGCTGAGGGCATCGGTGAGAACGTCGGACTTGAGCTGCCGCTGGTGGTCAAGGGTGATGTGCCCAAACTCAGCTCCACCCGCCCGACGCTCCGGAGCCCTGGTGACGCTGGCTTCCGACCAGATGTGATCCCTGCGGTGCTCAGACGGGGTCAGAACCTCAACGGTGTCCGCACGCCAGAACGACGATTTGCGGGTATCGGTGAGCCTGGCCCTGACCCGCTCTCCGGGTAGGGTGTCGGTGACAAAGACCACCCGCCCGTCCAGGCGGGCGACGCTCACCCCTCCGTGTGCGATGCCGGTGATGTCCAGTTCGACCTCGGGGGGCTGTGTTGCGTCCATCCGACGAGCATGACACGGATAATCCCCGACCACCATTTACGGAAAGCCCCGCCATGACGCGTCTCTACCTTGCATCCACCTCCCCCGCCCGGCTGATGCTGCTCGAGCAGATCGGCATCACCCCCGTCGTAGTCCCGTCCCAGGTGGACGAGCCCGCGGCCGTTGAGCGCGAACAGGAGCGGGTCGGGCGCGAACTGAGCACAGAGGAGATGGTTGTGCTGCTGGCCAGGGTCAAGGCGGAGGCAGTCAGGGATCAGTGTCCCGACGGCATCATCCTCGGCGGAGACTCGTCCTTCCTCCTCAACGGCCGGAGCCTGGGTAAACCGCACACCCCCGAGCGTGCCACCGAGCGCTGGCTGGCCAACCGGGGCCAGACCGGAGTGCTGTGGAGTGGTCTTCACCTGATCGACACGCGCACTGACGGCACCGGCACATCGGTGTCGCGAGCGGACCAGGCAACGGTTGAGTTCGCCGACGACATCACGGAGGCTGAGATCGCCGAGTACGTTGCCTCGGGCGAGCCACTGTTTGTGGCCGGAGCCTTCACCATCGACGGCTGGGCCGCCCCGTTCATCAGCAGTATCACCGGGGCCCCGTCCGCTGTCATCGGGCTCTCCCTTCCCGGGTTGCGGCAGGCCCTCTCGACGTTTGGTGTGCCGCTCGCCGACCTCAGACACGGCATCTGACCCCACCGCATTCCCCGCGTCGAGCGGCCAGCACGGCAGCGTTTTGTAGAGATAACGACGTGTATTCAAACAATTTTTGTTGTGCCATTCCAAAGCCAGGCCGCCAGCGCGTAATACGCTAAGGGACTGTGCCTCGTATTACGAAAGTCCTGATCGCCAACCGTGGCGAGATCGCCGTCCGTGTCATCCGCGCCGCTCGCGACAGCGGAATCGCCTCCGTCGCGATCTACGCAGACCAGGACCGCGACGCCATGCACGTGCGCCTCGCCGACGAGGCGTACGCCCTTAACGGCTCGACCAGCGCCGACACCTACCTGGTGATCGACAAGATCCTCTCGGTTGCCCGCCGCTCCGGTGCCGACGCTGTGCACCCCGGTTACGGCTTCCTTGCCGAGAACGCTGACTTTGCCCGCGCGGTAAGCGCAGCCGGCCTGATCTGGATCGGCCCGTCGCCCGAGGCCATCGAAAAGCTTGGTGACAAGGTGTCCGCACGGCACATCGCGGAGAAGGTTAAGGCTCCGCTGGCACCGGGCACCCTGAACCCGGTCTCGGGTGCGGATGAGGTCCTTGAGTTTGTTGACCAGTTCGGCCTTCCCGTTGCCATCAAGGCCGCCTTCGGTGGTGGCGGTCGTGGCCTGAAGGTCGCCCGCGAACGCGACGAGGTCGCCGAGCTTTTTGAGTCGGCCACACGAGAGGCCATTGCCGCCTTCGGTCGCGGAGAGTGCTTTGTTGAGAAGTACCTCGACAAGCCGCGCCACGTCGAGACGCAGTGCCTGGCCGACGCGCACGGAAACGTTGTTGTTGTCTCCACCCGCGACTGCTCGCTGCAGCGTCGACACCAGAAGCTTGTTGAGGAGGCACCGGCACCGTTCCTCACCGAGGAGCAGACCGCACTGCTGTACTCCTCCTCCAAGGCCATCCTCCGTGAGGTTGGCTACGTCGGTGCCGGAACCTGCGAGTTCCTGATCGGCCAGGACGGCACCGTCTCCTTCCTCGAGGTCAACACCCGACTTCAGGTTGAGCACCCGGTCTCAGAGGAAGTCACGGGCATCGACCTGGTCCGTGAGCAGTTCCGTCTGGCTGAGGGCGCCGAGCTCGGATACGACGACCCCGCTCCCCGTGGCCACTCGTTTGAGTTCCGGATCAACGGTGAAGACCCGGGCCGCGGCTTCCTGCCCCAGCCCGGCCCGATCACCCAGTTCAAGACCTTTGGCGGTCCGGGAATTCGCCTGGACAGCGGTGTGACCGCTGGCGACGAGATCTCCGGCGCGTTTGACTCGCTCCTGGGCAAAATCATCGTCACGGGCGACACCAGGGAGCAG
>JBQELM010000229.1:0-4456 GCA_052103915.1 Mycetocola sp.
GGGGGAATCAAAAAACACGGTAAACGCGTCAGCGATGTCCAGTTCTTCCATGCGGTGAGTCTATCGAGAGGGGTCTGTGCGCCGGCTTGGCGCGCCAGACAGAGATGCTGAGGAAACAACAGAGCACCAAGAGGATCATCACGATTCTCTTGGTGCTCTGGTGGCCGACGACGTCGGTCAGCCCGAGTGGGCTACAGCTGCGCGTCACGCTCCTGTGCGGCCACGGCCCGCTCAACAACGGCACGGTGCTCAACAACAAGTCGGCGCAGGGCGTTCTGCTCGGGGTGGGCCTCAAGCCAGGTGCGAGTTGCGGTGAGAAGCTCGTCGCTCAACAACGGAAGCGGGTAAAAACCGACGACGATGTATTCGGCGATCTTGTAGCTGCGCTCGGCCCAGATTCGTTCGATGCTGCTGAAGTATCGCTCGATGTACGGCTCAAGCTCACGTCGGTTGTGTGCGCGAAGGAACCCAACACCCGTTGACCGCACCTGAGCGTTGGGCAGAGTGTCGCTGGCCAGGACAGAGTCCCACGCCCGCTTCTTGGCCTCCGCGCCGGGAAGAGCTGCACGGGCTTGAGCCGCGGACGACTGTCCGGTTGCGGTGTTGTCTGCCTCGAGCGCGGCATCGATGTCAGCGTCGGTGACCCGTCCGCCCGCGGCGAGAGCGGTCAGCAACACCCAGGCCAGATCGGTGTCAACGGTCAGGCCATCCAACGGGGCCGTCCCGGAGTGGAGTGCGGCAATCGCGTCCAACTGCGCGGGAGTGTGTGCGGCCTGCGCCGACGCCGTCACAAACTGGAACTGCGCATCACTGCCAGGTTCTGCGCGACGTGCCAACTCAAGCAGGGCGTCACCCACACGGTCGAGCGTTTGCTCCCTGAACTCGGGCGCAACGTAGCTGCTCGCCGCGGTCAGCAGCTGGCTGAGCTGAATGCGGAGCGTGGTCGACTCTGTTTCCGCAGCGATGTGTGAAAGAACAAGCTCAACGTAGTCGCGGGCCGGGGTTTCGGCATCACGAACCGCGTCCCACGCCGCACCCCACACCAGTGCGCGGGCGAGTGGGTCAGAGATGGTTGCGAGGTGCTCCTGTGCTGTCCGCTCTGAGCGCTCGTCAAGACGGATCTTTGCGTACGCCAGATCATCATCGTTGACAAGAATCAGATCGGGGCGGGGCTGGCCAACCAACTCGGGAATCTCGGTGAGCTCGCCGGAGATATCCGTCTCGACCCGGTTGACCCGAACAAGCTTCCCGTCGACCACGTTGTACAGGCCGATGGCGAGGCGGTGCGGACGCAGCGTGGGGTAGTCGGCTGCGGCGCTCTGCGCAATCGCAAACGAGGCAAGTGTTCCGTCTGCTGCCTCCGTCAGGACGGGGCGGAGGGTGTTCACTCCCGCGGTTTCCAACCAGGCGCCCGACCATTCGCTCAGGTCTCGTCCGCTGGCAGCCTCGAGCTCGCTCAGCAGGTCCTTGAGCTCGGTGTTTCCGAACGCGTGCTTCTTGAAGTACGCGGCAACACCGGTAAAGAAGGCGTCGATGCCCACCCAGGCAACAAGCTGTTTCAGGACGGAGCCGCCCTTGGCGTAGGTGATTCCATCAAAGTTGACCTGGACGTCTTCCAGGTCGCGAATGGTGGCAACGATCGGGTGCGTGCTCGGCAGCTGGTCCTGGCGGTAGGCCCAGCTCTTTTCCATGGCCTGGAACGTCGTCCATGCTTCGGTCCACTCGGTGGCCTCTGCGGTTGCAATGGTTGAGGCCCACTCGGCAAAGGACTCGTTGAGCCACAGGTCGTTCCACCAGGTCATGGTGACCAGATCGCCGAACCACATGTGAGCCAGCTCGTGAAGGATGGTGACAACACGGCGTTCCTTGACCGCGTCGGTCACCTTCGAGCGGAAGACGTACGCCTCGGTGAACGTGACCGCTCCAGCGTTCTCCATGGCTCCGGCGTTGTACTCGGGCACGAACATCTGGTCGTACTTCTCAAACGGGTACGGGTAGCCGAACTTGTCTTCGAAGTAGGCGAAGCCCTGACGCGTCTTTTCAACGATGTAGTCGGTGTCCAGGTGCTCTGACAGGCTCTTCCGGGCAAAAACACCCAGCGGGATGGTGCGCCCATCTGAGCTCGTCAGTTCACGACGCTCAACAAAGTACGGGCCGGCGACCAGCGCGGTGATGTAGCTGGAGATGCGTGGTGTGGGGGAGAACTCCCACCGTGACGTGGTGTCTGTGACCGGCGTCGGCTCGGGAGTGGGGGAGTTGGAGATGACCTCCCAGGCGCTCGGGGCGGTCACAACAAAGGTGAACTCTGCCTTCAGGTCCGGCTGCTCAAAAACAGCGAACACCCGACGAGAATCGGGAACCTCAAACTGGCTGTAGAGATACACCTCGCCGTCAACGGGGTCGACAAATCGGTGCAGTCCCTCACCGGTGTTCATGTAGCGGAAGTCGGCATCAACAACGAGGACGTTGTCTTCGGCCAGGTTATCCAGCTGGATCCGTACGCCATCGGAGACCTGAGCCACGTCAAGCGACGTCCCGTTGAGCTGGATGGAGTGAACGCGATCGGTCAGGGCATCAATGAAGGTGGCTGCCCCGGCGGTGGCGGTGAACCGAACGGTTGTTGTGCTGCGGAACGTGGTCGGCCCTGTCGTCAGGTCAAGTTCGATCCTGTACTCGGTGGTGCTGACAATGGCGCGGCGTGCGACGGCTTCGTCGCGGGTGAGGTTTTCTCCTGGCACGGTGTGAACTCCTGACGTTTAGCGGGGATCGTGTCCAGCTTTCAGCGTAGTCCTGCCCGCCCCTCAGATGTCGCGTGATGGCGCCGATGTCGCGGTCAGCGTATTCATGTGATGTCCTAGATGTATGACTGCTTCTGAACGCGTTGACTTCTGGTTTGATCCCGTATGCCCGTGGGCGTGGATGACCTCCCGGTGGGTTGACGAGGTGGCGGCTCATCGTGACCTCGACGTGCACTGGCACATCATGTCTCTTGCCGTGCTCAACGAGAACAACACAGACATTGATGAGGAGCACGCTGCTCGTTTTGTCAGCGCGTTGCGATTCGCCCGTGTGGTTGCTCAGGCCGAGGTGGTGCACGGGGAGGCGATCGTGAAGCCGCTTTACGATGCGCTGGGGACGCGTATCCACCTGGGAAAGCGGGACGATACCGATCAGATCATCGCCGAGGCGCTCGCTGAGGCTGGAGCCGACGCGTCTCTCGCGGCGGCGGCTGACAGCTCGGAGGAGACGGCGCTGCGACGTTCGCACGCCGAGGGGATCTCTCGGGTGGGGCAGGACGTCGGAACGCCGATCATCGCCGTCGCCGGTACCGCCTTCTTTGGCCCCGTGCTGTCACCAACGCCACGGGGAGAGGACGCCCTCCGGCTCTGGGACGGTGTCCTTGCCGCAGCCTCGTACCCCGGCTTCTTTGAGCTGAAGCGGTCACGGACAACGGGGCCAATTTTCGACGAGGTCAAACCTGGGTGAAAGTTCGGCCAGAATGGTCACATGCGTATCCACATTGCGACCGACCACGCCGGACTTGATCTCTCCCGACGCCTGCAGGAGCACCTGCGATCACAGGGGCACGAGGTCATCGATCACGGGCCAAGCGAGTATGACGCCCTGGACGACTACCCGTCCTTCTGCATTAACGCCGCTTCGGCGACGGTTCGTGATCAGGACGCCGGGGTGAACGCCCTTGGTGTTGTGTTTGGCGGCTCAGGCAACGGTGAGCAGATCGCAGCGAACAAGGTTGAGGGTGTCAGGGCCGCTCTGGTGTGGAACCACCCGACCGCTGTTCTTGCCCGCCAGCACAACAACGCAAACGTGATTTCGATTGGTGCGCGGCAGCACGAAGAGGACGAGGCTATCGGGTTTATCGATGCTTTCATCGCTGAGCCGTTCCCCGGTGAAGAACGCCATGCACGGCGGATTGCCCAGTTGCGCGAATATGAGCGGACGGGGCGGATCGAGGGCAAGCACATCGATGCCTGAGGGCCACTCCGTCCATCGCATTGCCCGCCAGTTTGAGACCAACTTTGTGGGCAAGGCTGTCGCGGTAACGTCGCCCCAGGGCCGTTTTGCCGAGGGAGCTGCTGAGCTTGACGGGCTTGTCCTGCTGCGAGTTTTTGCTGTCGGTAAGCAGATGTTTGCCGAGTTTGAGGGCGGGCGTTGGCTCAGAGTGCATCTGGGGTTGTACGGCGCCTGGGACTTCGCCGGCCAGATTACAACCGATCCGACCATTGCATCGGCGCAGGGGCGGATGGGGCAGACCAATCAAAAGGGCACGGTTCTTTCAGACCCTGTTGATCGTGATGGCGAGGATTCGATTCGCAGTATCGGTGCTCCGCGGGTCAGCCGGATGCGAATGTCAGAGCAGACGACCGCACTCGCCGGAGTGGCTGAGACGTTTCCGCCCGAGCCTGTTGGCCAGGTGCGTGTCCGCATCCTGACC
>JBQELM010000230.1:0-4442 GCA_052103915.1 Mycetocola sp.
GCGGCCACGGGTGCCGTTGACGCTGACGGTGTAGCCCTCCCACGGTGAGTGGGCGTTCAGCGAGTAGGACATCGTTGCACCGGAGCTGTAGTCAATCAGCAGCGCCAGGTTGTCCTCGATGGTGATGCCCTCGTCAAAGACGTCCCTGTCGCGCAGGTACCCGTCGTGGCTCTCCTGCTCCAGGTACAGCCCCGTCCAGGTCGGGTCTGTGCGCAGGTCAAGGCTGAACGCGTCACGCAGCGGCGAGTCCGTTGTTCCGCGCTCGGGACGCGGGGCGAGCCCCCGTGCACGGGCGTTCTCTGCGCCGTAGAAGCGCAGACCACCGGAGGCGAACACCCGCGCCGGGGTGTCAGAGATCCACCAGTTCACCAGGTCAAAGTGGTGGCTTGACTTGTGGATCAGCAGACCGCCGGAGAGGTCCTTGTTGCGGTGCCAGCGACGGAAGTAGTCGGCACCGTGCGCAGTGTCCAGCACCCACTCAAAGTGCACACTGGTCACCTCGCCGATCTCGCCGGAACTGATGACCCGCTTGAGCTCGCTATTGCGGGGTGAGTAGCGATAGTTGAAGGTGATCGTCACCGTGCGACCGCTGCGCTCGACGGCCTCGGCGATACGGCGGACGCCGTCCTCCGAGGTGGTGAGCGGCTTTTCAACGATCACGTCAGCCCCGGCGTCCAGTGCCGTGACGATGTGGTCGGCGTGGGTCGAGTCGGGAGAGGTGATGATCACCCGGTTAATGCTCTGCTCCCTGATCGTTGTGGCCAGTTCCTCCGGCGCAAACGGGATCGGCGAGCCGAGACCGGGGTGTCGGCGAAGCGACCAGTCCAGTCGTCCGGGGTTGGTGTCTGACCAGGCCACCAATTCGGCGACGTCGGCGTGGGCACCGGAGATGGCCTCCAGGTACATCTGGGCGCGGGAGCCGGTGCCAACAAGGGCGTAGCGGCTGCGGGTCATGGTCGGGTCCTTCCGATCACTTGATGCCTGAGGTCGCGGAGCCCTTGATGAGGAACCGCTGACCGAACAGGAAGATGAGGAACAGGGGCAAAAGCGACACAACGCTCATGGCAAACATGGACCCGTAATCCGAACTGGATTGGGAGTCGAGGAAGCCCTTCAGCGCGAGCGAGGCGGGGAACAGCTCCGGCAGTCGCAGGTAGATCAGCGGACCGAAGAAGTCTCCCCAGGTCCAGATGAACGTGAAGATCGCGGTTGTGGCCAGCGAGGGCACAATCATCGGCAGCGTGATCTGGAAGTAGCTGCGGATGTGACCGGCGCCGTCGACCCTGGCCGCCTCAAACAGTTCCTTCGGCAGGCCACGGATGAACTGCACCATCAGGAAGATGAAAAACGCTTCCGTTGCCAGGAACTTGGGGGCGATCAGCGGCAGGAAGGTGTTCAACCAGCCGAGCTCCTTAAAGATGAGGAACTGGGGAACGATGAGCACCTGGAACGGCAGCATAATTGAGCCGAGCATCAGGATGAACGCCAGCTTGCGTCCCCTGAACTTCAGCCGGGCAAAGGCGTAGGCGGCCATCGAGCAGGACAGCAGGTTTCCAACGATCGCCCCGAAAGCGATGATCGAGGAGTTCAGCAGGAACACCCCAAACGGTGCCTGCAGGTCGGTCCAGCCGTTGGTGTAGTTCTCGAACGTCAGATCGGTGGTGAAGATGCTCAGGTCGCGGAAGATCTGATCGTTGGGCTTCAGGCTGGACACCACCAGCCAGATCAGCGGATAGATCATGATCAGCGAGGTGAAGATCAGCAGCGCGTGCTTGCCGAGGGAGCGCAGGCGCCCCTTTCCTGTCCCCGGCCGGCCCTTGGCTGACGAGGGACGGCGCCGGGTTGAGGTGGCGCGACGCAGGGCGGGGGTTTCGAGTTCAGTCGTCATAGAACACCCAATACTTGGAGAGCCAGAAGTTGAAGGCGGTGAACGCTCCGATGATCAGGAGCAGGAACCAGGACATCGCTGAGGCGTAGCCCATGTTGAGTTCCGTGAACGCCTCCTTGTAGAGCAGAAGCGTGAAGAACATGGTCGAGTCGCTTGGCCCTCCCGTTCCGCCGGAGACGACGTACGCCTGGGTGAACGACTGGAAGGCGAAGATGATCTGCAGGACCAGGTTGAAGAAGATGACCGGCGTCAGCAGGGGGAAGGTGATGGAGAAGAACTGGCGCATCTTGCCTGCTCCGTCCATGGAGGCCGCCTCGTAGTACATGTCGGGAATCTGGCGCAGACCGGCGAGGAAGATCACCATGGGTGAGCCGAAGGTCCAGATGTGTAGGACGATGAGGGTGCCGAGCGCGTAGTCGGGGTGTCCGATCCAGCCGGGACCGTCGATACCGAACCAGCCGAGTGCGCCGTTGACCAGACCGTCTTTGCCGAACACCTGACGCCACAGGATGGCGATGGCGACCGAGCCGCCCAGCAGGGAGGGCAGGTAGAAGATGGAGCGGTAGAACGACAGCCCGCGCATTCCCTTGTCAAGGAAGATCGCCAGCAGCAGCGCCAGTCCCAGCTGAAGCGGAACGCCGAGGAACACGTAGATCATGGTGACCTTGAGTGAGTTCCAGAACCGGGCGTCGCCGAACATCTCGGTGAAGTTGGCCAGTCCCGACCACTCCGGCGGCTGAAGCAGGTTGTAGTCGGTGAATGACAGGTAGAGCGATGCGACGATTGGCCCGATGGTCAGACCAATGATGCCGATGATCCACGGCAGCAGAAAGAACAGCGCTGCCCGATTGTCCGGGTATTTTTCTTTGACGCGGGCGCCGGTGGCGCGGCGCGAACGGGCGATGGTGCGTAGTTCGCCAAGACTGCTCACGTGACCTCCTTGTCGTCTCCGGCTTGTCGACGTTGGCCTCAGCGGCTTCAATCGAGAAAGCGGTTTCACGAGCGTTTTGATTATTGACGTGTCTGACGCCGTTCGTCAAGCGCGCGCCGCTAAAGTGGCACTTCTCATGCGGATCCCAAGCGATCAACAGCGCAGAAACAACAAGGAACGGGGGACCCGATGGCCGAGCAGCGCACCCGCAGCACCATCGCCGACGTTGCACGACTCGCGGGTGTGTCCCCGGCGACGGTCTCGCGCGTCATGAACGACCGCTTCAGCGGCGACGCCGGCATCGCCGAGCGGGTCACCGCTGCGGCGCAGGAACTCAGCTACGCCCCCAACCCGCTCGGACGCAGTCTGGCGCTCGGCAAGACCAATGCTGTCGCCTTTGTTGTGCCGGATCTGGCCAACCCCGCCTTCCAGTCCGTTCTGGCCGGACTGAGCAAAACCGCAGCTCAGGACGGGTATCGGGTCCTCATCGCCGACTCGGGCGAGAACCCCGCGGAGGAGGGCCCCCTCTCGATCGAGATCCGCCGCCGCACCGACGCCATCGTGCTCTGCGCCCCGCGTATGGCCGAGGACGACCTGGCCGAACTCGCCGGTCAGCTGCACCCGCTTGTGCTCATCAACCGCTCGGCGCTCTCAGCCTCAACCCCCTCGCTCGCCATCGACTACCGCGCGGGAATCATCGCGCTGGCCGAGCACCTGTATCGCGCGGGGCACCGTGACTTTGCCTACGTTGGCGGCCCTCCGCACAGTGCATCAAACGCCGAGCGGGAACGCGGGCTTGATCAGTTCTTCCGGGAGCACGACGACGCGAGCCTGAGCAGAATCTCCGGTGGCGCCGGATCAGACGAGGGGCGGCACGCAGCGCAGGACGTTCAGGATTCCGGTGCCACAGCCGTCCTGGCGTTTAACGATCTGGTGGCCATCGGTGTGATCGGCGGCCTGCGGGAGCGGGGCGTACGGGTTCCCGATGACGTCTCCGTCACCGGATTTGATGACATTCCGCTGGCGCAATACATTGCACCGGCCCTCACCACCGCGTCGGTTTCCCACTCCGAACTTGGCGTGCTCGCCTGGCAGAGAATGCGCGCCCTGATGCGCGGAGAACAGCCGAGTAACGACGTGCTTTTCCAGCCGCGGATCGTTGTTCGCGGGTCGTCTCAGGCACGGGCAGGCGGCAACGCCGACTAACAGCAGCGGCCGGTCATCGGTGTGGTCACGATGAAACCGTCCGCCGTTGACAGCCCAAAAACGCGATGCTAATTTGCGTGAAAGCGGTTTCTCGGCGGGCAGTGTTGCCGCGACGAAACCGTCCCCCTCCGCCAGGGCCGCCCGTCGGCCATGAACGAAAGAAGCGCAATGACGCGTCACTTCCCCGCACGCGCGGCCATCGGCTCTCTTGCCGTTGCGGCCGCCCTTGTCCTCAGCAGCTGTTCCACCGGCGGCACAGGATCAACCGGCGACTACAACCCGGACGAAGACATCACCCTCGAAATCTCCTGGTGGGGTGACGACACCCGAGCCGCACTCTTCGGTGAGGTCATCCAGAACTTTGAGGACGCCAATCCCAACATCACGGTCACCGCCACCCCCGTCGGAGCACCGGAC
>JBQELM010000231.1:0-389 GCA_052103915.1 Mycetocola sp.
CTTCTGCGTTGCTGCTCGCTTCCGCGTTCGCGTTCGCGTTAACGTTGGCGTCCGCGTTGCCGGCTGAGTCCGTCTCCGCGTTGCTGTCCGTCGGCGGCTCCGTCTCGGTGGGCGCGTGGCTGATGACGTAGTCATGAGCAATGAACGCCTTGAGCTCGGGGGAGGGCAAATCCTGCGCTGCGGTACCGTCCGGGTAGAGCGGAACGGTGCCATCATCCTGAATGACTCTGATGGTCTGGCCGTCGTCTCCGCTGTCGACACCAACGGCCGCCTCGTATGACCCGTTCCAGCCGTCAACGCCAAGCGGAGTGAGCGAGCGAACCGGGGCGTCGGAGGGCGACCCGCTCCAGCTGAAGACAGCAAAGTTCCCCGCGTCGTCGGCGCTTCCC
>JBQELM010000231.1:399-4431 GCA_052103915.1 Mycetocola sp.
CGTCCCGCAAGAAGAAGGTAGCTGCCATCACCGGCGCCGATGATGTCGCGGATCGCCCGTCCATCCAGATCAAGCAGGATCGGTTCGCCGATCTGAGCGGCTGCGCCGTCAATAACGCCCGAAATGTCAGCAACGGGGATGATCAGCGCCTGATCACCGGTGGACAGCGGGGAACGGAACCCAAGCCACAGCGTGCTGCCGTCCGGCGCCATCGCAGCGCCCTCCAGATTCAGTGAGTTGGGCCCCTCCGCGGATGCACCCGGCTGGGTGGCGGCGGTGAAACCGAAGTGGTCGGCACCACGCCCGTGGGCGTTGCTGTGATCCCAGTCAACAAGTGCCTGGCGGAGACCATGACGGTAGCCGGTGACCTCCAGCGTGGTGTCAGCGCCCGTGCCGCTCACGGTGCTTTGCACAATGACGTCACGGTCGGGCCGGATGTTTCCGCTCCGTGAGTTGCCCAGTGAGCCCAGCCAGTAGACGGTGTTACCCACGCGGGCCTGAGCCTCAAAGTCGTGTGCTTCACCCGACTGGATCGGCGGAACGGCGTCGTCGATCTCAAACTCAGTGACCGGCTCGCCGCCGGACGGGGAGAAGAGGCGAATAGCGTTGCTGTCATCGTCGGCGACAAGGACGTATCCGTCACCGGCATCAACCGCGGCCGAGGCATCGGACATTCCAAACTGGATGGTGGCGGTTGAATCAGCCGGTTCAGCGATCACCCGGTAGTCAAGGTGCAGCTGCGTGCTGGCGGTGTCGTCGGCTACTGCTGCTGCGTCGACGGCCGCCGCCGGTGTTGTCGACGGCGACGCCGCAGGAGAGGACTCTCCGGCCGACTCAGTGGTGGCTGTCGCGGTGACGGTGACCCTGGTTGCTCCGGCGGTCAGGGGCTCAGCGGCGAGGGTGAAATGACCATCGTCCGTTCTGGTGAGGGTGATGGCGTCGTCGGGTAGGACGGACTGGTCGGCGGAGTGCGCGGTCAGCGTGACGTCGCGTCCCTCCGGGTCGCTGACGGTTCCCCTGGCCGTGGGGTTCGCCGACCCGCCAACAACGGCTCCGAGCGCCCCACCCGACCCCTGGGAGACGCGTGGCTCCCAGGTCAGATCAGGAGTGGGAAGGTCGGGGGCGATCGGGGTGTCCTCCGGCTCGTAGCCGGGGGCAAACGCGACACCGCGGTACGCGGTGCCCGGCTCGGCAACCGAGATGACCGTCTCGGACGCGGAGAGTGCGCTGTCCGCGCCGTCGTCAAGGATGCGGACCAGGCTGTTGCCCTGAGCTGAACCCTTCACCGCGTACACCACCGTGCTGTCGCCTGCGGCGCGGGCGGTGAGGCCCCAGAAGGTGCCGCTGTGGGTGCCAACCGGCTGCCAGCCGTTCTGGCCGTTGGTGTACTTCACGATGCCAGCGGATGCTCCCTCGGTGTACCCGACGTAGAGGGCGTCATCAACAAAGGCAAAGTCGTGGGCGACCGCCGCACCCTCCGGTGCACTCGCGATCGGTGTCAGCTGCACGGGAGCGTCCACGGTGGAACCGGTCAGCGTGCCGACCCGGTTGATGCCGTTGTAGCCGTCCCTGTCGCTGGAGACGTACAGGGAGCCGTCGTTGATCACCGGGACGCGCGCGTTGTTCAGGGCGCTTGACCCGCTGACCACGGCGGTCGGGGCTGACCCGCCGAGCGGAACACTGAGTACCCCACCCTTGGTCGTGGGTGCATCGTGGCCGTGCCCTCCGGTGAAGAAGGTGCTGCCGTCGGTGCTCACCACACCACGAATGTGCCGGGCTGAGTAGGCGTCGGCGAGGCTTGTTGAGGTATCAACGGTGCCTGCCGCGTTGAGGCTCCCGACAACCCGCAAGACCCCAGGGGCAGCCGTGCCATTGAGGGAGGCGGTTCCCGGCGCTGCGTTGTACCCGCCGATGGTGACGACACTGTGGTCGGCTGATTGCTGAATGGCGCCCTGCTGGTCGGCGCTCGCGCCCAGGGTGAGGGCGTGCTGACCGCTCGCGGATGGCTGGGTGGGCAGCGCAATGGTTGCGCTGTCGTCTCCGGTTCCGTCCGTCAGCAGAATACTGACCGGAACGGCGGCGCTTGAGGTTGTTGAGCCGTCGCCCACGACGGAGACGGCCAGGCGGTCAACGGATGCCGAGGCGGCTGCGTCGGGTGCCGCGGCCGGAGTGGTGCCGGTGCCCGGGTGGGCGTGCGCACCGACGGGCACGCTCAGTGGAAGAAGCAGGGCAGCGCCGAGCAGGGTGGCACCGATGATGCGATGGGGGCGGCTGCGGGCGGTGCGCTGGTCAGCCGGATCTGCCGCGGCCGATGCGGTGGGGCTCGCCAGCGTCGGGTGCGTGACCGGGTCGGGAATAGAGGGGAGAGGGGGGAGCGTGCGGGGGCTGTGCATAACGTCCTTGGGTGGCCGGGAGTGGAGTCACGAGCACAGCGGATCTGAATGAACACAAGATGGCCGGAAGGTGTGCGGGCGGTGTCCAGCCGTGAGCTAACTGTTTTTGTTAGGACAATGTCCAAAATCGTGGTCAGGTCACCCTCACTCCGTCTAGGCTGGAGGGGTGGCGCAGAGCATCTACATCACCTCCGCTGAGGGGCATACCGGTAAATCAACCATCGTCCTTGGACTGTTGGACGCGGTGGGACGCACAAGTCCCCGCGTTGGCGTCTTCCGACCCGTTTCACGCAGCAGTGATCGGCGCGACTACGTGCTTGAGCTGCTCCTGGAACACGCCAGCCTTGACCAGGGCTACGAGGAGTCCATCGGCGTCAGCTACGAGGAGGTTCACGAGGACCCGGAGCGGGCGCTCGCGAACATCGTTGAACGCTTCCAGGCGCTGCAGTCGCGATTTGACGTTGTCATCGTCATCGGCAGCGACTACACCGACGTGGGCAGCCCAACCGAGCTGCGCTTCAACGCCCGTGTGGCAGCCAACCTGGGTGCGCCCGTCCTTCTTGTCCTTGGCGGACGACTCCACCAGGGTGCAGAGGAACAGCTGGGCCGGAGCCTGCCGCGCAGCGCCGAAGACCTGCGCCACCTGACAGAGGTGGCACTCGCCGAGCTCCGCGGTGAGCACGCCGAACTTCTGGCCGTGATCGCCAACCGCGCCGACCCCGAGCAGCTCAGCGGGATCACCGAGTCCATTGCGACGGCGCTCGCCGATGACGCACCCGACGCCCCCGTGTGGGTGATTCCCGAGGACGAGGTTCTGATCTCTCCGACCGTGCAGAGCGTGCTTGAGTCGGTGGATGGCACCCTGGTCAGCGGTGAGCCGTCGCTGCTGAGCCGTGAGGCTCTGGGTGTTGTGGTGTCGGCCATGTCCATGGAGAACGTGCTTGACCGGCTGCTGGACGGAGCCATCGTTGTGGTTCCGGCTGACCGCTCGGAGGTGCTGCTCGCGGTGCTGCTCGCGCAGAAGTCAGAGACGTTCCCCTCCATTTCAGGCATCGTCGTGAACGGTGGCTTCCCCCTGCCCAGCAGTGTGTCCCGCCTGCTTGACGGCCTGGACAGCAACCTGCCCGTCATCACCACCCCGTACGGCAGCTACGAAACAGCCGTCCGCATCATGCGCACCCGGGGGCGTCTGGCCGCCGACTCCCAGCGCAAGTACGACACGGCGCTTGCCCTCTTCGAAACGCACGTTGATGTTCCCGCCCTGGTTGACCGTCTGCAGCTCAGCGGTACCGAGGTCGTGACGCCGCTGATGCTGGAATACCGCCTGATTGAGCGTGCCCGCTCGGCGCGGAAGCACATCGTTCTTCCTGAGGGGGAGGACGACAGGATTCTGCGCGCCGCCCACACCGTTCTGGCCAGGGGCATCGCCGATCTGACCATTCTGGGCGAAGAGATTGAGGTGCGGGCCCGCGCCATTGAGCTGGGCCTTGATCTGAAGGGTGCGACCGTTGTGTCGCCCTTTGACCCGGTGCTCCGGCTCCGCTTTGCCGAGGAGTACCAGCGGTTGCGCGCGCACAAGGGCGTCACGCTGGAGCAGGCCATGGAGACTGTCACCGACGTCAGCTACTTCGGCACCATG
>JBQELM010000232.1:0-4356 GCA_052103915.1 Mycetocola sp.
GCCAGATGAGGTGCTGGAGTTCACCGTACGCCGCGCGGTCGTCCCCAGCACGGTGCAGTGACTCCTGCACAACGGTGAGCTCGGCCAGCAGTTCGTTTGCGTCGGAGTAGGCGGCGTCGGCAACCCGCAGTCGGGTGGCCTGGATTCGCTCGGCGATCATCAGAATGACCCGACGGTGCGGCTCGTTGGGTGAGCGACCGGCGATGTCGTCCGCCAGCTCCTCGTCGATTTCACGCAGTCGGGTCCAGAGCTTGACCAGCTCGGGGCTCGGCGGGGTGTCACCGGCGTCGAGGGTGAGGGAGCGCCCGATACGGGTGGCGGCGTTCTCCAGACCGCGCAGGACGTGCTCACCGGCAATGGCGGCAGCCGAACGGGTGATCTTGGCCGTCACGTTGGGGTTACCGTCGCGGTCGGCGCCGATCCAGCTTCCCAGCCGAACAAACGGCGGCATGACGGGGGCTTCACGCTCGTGTCCCTCACCGCGCAGATCGGTGTCCAGCTTGCGGTACACCTGCGGCAGCGCCTCAAAGAGGGTGTTATCAAAGATGGTCATCGCCGTGCGGACCTCGTCCAGCGGCGTCGGCTTCTCCGACCGCAGTGGGGCGGTGCGCCAGAGCAGGTCGATCTCTTCACGCAGCTTGCGCTCGTTGTCGCTGAGCAGTCGACCACCAACACGCGGGTCGTCACGCTCGGACAGCAGGGCGCTGATACGGCGGATGGCGCTGGCGACGGCCCGGCGACGCGCCTCCGTGGGGTGTGCCGTGAACACCGGCCGGAACTCAAGTCCGGCCAGACGCTCCGCTGCGGCCTCCTCGCCAACCTCAGCACTCAGCTGACGGTAGGCGGCAGCCATGCTGTCGTCGGGAGACTCACCCGTCCGCTCCGCGCTGCGCTGACGCAGAACACGAACGCGGTGGAACTCCTCGGCCAGGTTGGCCAGGTGGAAGTAGCAGGTGAAGGCACGAGCCAACTGCTCTGCCCTCTCGGAGCTGAGCGACTCGACAAACTCCTCAGCCTCCTCGATCCGGGTTCCTCCCCTGCCGTCGTTGGCATAGGCGCGGATCGTGAGCCGGCGCAGACGCTCAACATCGTCGAGCAGTTCCTGACCTCCGGTCTCACGGAGAACGTCACCAAGAAGTCCACCGAGCAGGCGTACATCGGCGCGGAGTACCTCTGGCATGTCATTCACAGCAGGAATGGTCCCGGTGAGCGGGGCAGGTTCCTGGGGGGTGCGGGCTGAATCAGTCATCGAACAGCAGAATAGCGACTCGAAGCCGAATCAAAAGAATGCACAAGCACCTGGAACCCCTCATTGGGCATCAATTCCCGAGGTGACCGGGATAGTTTTTGTTACGCCCTATGTCGCAGATTGACGACAAAACCACCAAAGGAGCACTCAGCGGCACCCCGCGCGACGCCCTCACCACCCGCGCTTCGGGTCACATCGCGCTCTTCCGATCCCGCCTGTCGGGTCACGCACATGGACTCGGCGCCTCGGCAGGTGCGCGCCTATGGCCAAACTAGCGCGGGTCGCTGGGGGCGTGAACACTCTGCTGAGCCGTCACCAGGTCCGTATCAACCAGCAGGGTGATCGCGTCAACTGCATCGGCAATCAGATTGGGAAGCGTCTCTCGCTCTGTGCTTGAGAACTCCTTCAACACAAAATCGGCAACCTCCTGCCGACCGGGCGGACGGCCAATCCCCACCCTCACCCTGGTGAAGTCCGGAGTACCCGTCACGGCGACGATATCGCGCAAACCGTTGTGACCCCCGTGCCCTCCGCCACGCTTGAGCCTGACGGTGTCAAAGGGAATATCGAGTTCATCGTGCACAACGATGATGTCCTCGGGAGCCGCAGAGTAGTACTTCGCAAGCGCGGCAACGGGGGCACCAGAAACGTTCATGAAGCTATTTGGCTTGGCAAGCACGTACTTTGTTCCACCGGGACGATCCCATCCCTCGGCCACACGGGCACCGGCCTTGTGTGCACTCCAGCGTGCACCCATCTGACGGGCCAGCTCATCAACAACCATCTGACCCACGTTGTGCCTGGTCCGCGCGTAACGGTCCCCCGGGTTCCCCAGTCCAACGACGATCTGGGTCTTGGCTGCCATCTGGCCCCTACTTTCCTGTTCCTCATCAGACACGTCCGCACCGGACGTGCGGACGCCCGCCCACCGTCGCAGCAGAGCTGCGATGTGGTGGACGGGCGTCACGGCCAACGGCCTGTAATTACTCGGCAGCGGCCTCAGCGGCGGCCTCGTTCTCAGCGGCTTCCTCAGCGGCCGGAACGGCGATCGCAACGATCAGCAGCTCGGGGTCGTCAACAAGCTGAGCGCCGGAGGGCAGCTCGATGTCCTTGGCCAGGATGTGCTCACCCTCGCCACGGCCGTTGAGCGGAACGTTGATGCGCTCAGGGATGGAGATGGCCTCGACCTCAAGGTTGAGGGTTCCGGTCTCAAGGGTGTGGATGGTGCCCGGGCCGGACTCGCCGTCAACGTGCACGGGAACCTCAACCTGGACGCGCTCGCCCTTCTTCACAACAACGAGGTCGATGTGCTCGATGATCTGACGTACGGGGTCACGCTGGACGTCCTTGATCAGGGCGAGCTCCTCGGCACCGTTGATGCTGAGGTTGATGACGGCGTTGGCACGACGGGTGATCAGACCAAGCTGGTGGCCGGGGAGGGCCAGGTGGCGGGGCTCGGAACCGTGACCGTAGATGACGGCGGGGATCTGGCCGGCGGCACGGAGACGACGGGCTGCGCCCTTGCCGAAGTTCTCGCGAACGTCAGCGGCGACGAGGGTGTACTCGCTCATTGCTTACTCGTTTCTGGGGCATCGCCCCGATGGGGTGACCGGGCCGGGGATGCCGGACCGGTACAACGTCAACTCGAACGCAGGACAGCGTGAGGAAAAGCCGGATGCTCGCCCGCCGCGTCGATCACGGGACCAGTAATGGTCCCCTCGCCGAGGTTCCCTGCGATCCTAGCGCACCGGGATCGCGCAGGCCAGCTCGGCCAGAGAAGCTCGGTCGTATTCTGCTCAGAACGGTTCTCCTTTGCTAGCGTTAACACCGAACCGCCTACCCGCGGATCCCGAGCCGTTTCCCGACACACGTCACGGCCACTCATCGGCGCACCGCGCCGGTCGTTGCAGGAACACTTCAGGAGAAATTCAATGGCGGATTCACCGCAGGCAGTAGCAAACATCGGGGTCGTTGGCCTCGCCGTCATGGGCAGCAACCTTGCCCGTAACCTCGCCAGCCGGGAGGGCAACACGGTCGCCGTGTACAACCGCTCCCCCGAGCGCACCCGCACGCTGATCAGCGAGCACCCCGAGGCCGGTTTTGTCGCGAGCGAGGACATCGACGCGTTTGTCGCCTCGCTGCAGAAGCCGCGCACCGCCATCATCATGGTCCAGGCCGGTCGCGGAACCGACGCCGTCATTGAGCAGCTCACCGAGCGCTTTGAGCCGGGCGACATCATCGTTGACGGCGGAAACGCCCTGTTCACCGACACCATTCGTCGTGAGCAGGCGGTCAAGGAGACCGGAATCCACTTTGTTGGCGCCGGAATCTCCGGTGGTGAAGAGGGCGCGCTCAAGGGCCCGAGCATCATGCCCGGTGGTTCAGCCGAGTCCTACAAGACCCTTGGTCCGATCCTGTCCTCCATTGCCGCCGTCGCCGAGGGTGAGCCCTGTGTCACCCACGTGGGCACCGACGGTGCGGGACACTTTGTCAAGATGATCCACAACGGCATCGAGTACGCCGACATGCAGCTCATTGCCGAGGCGTACGACCTGCTCCGCAACGTTGCCGGTTACAGCCCGGCCGAGATCGCAGAGATCTTTGCGACCTGGAACAGCGGAGAGCTGGAGTCCTACCTGATCGAGATCACGGCCGAGGTGCTGCGTCAGGTTGACGCCACAACGGGCAAGCCGCTGGTTGACATCATCGTTGACGAGGCCGGCTCAAAGGGCACAGGCGTCTGGACCGTTCAGAACGCGCTTGACCTTGGCGTTCCCGTCTCCGGCATCGCCGAGGCCGTGTTTGCGCGCAGCCTCTCCTCGCACCGTGAACAGCGTGACGCTGCTGCTGGCCTTCCCGGCCCGGCAACAACCGTCAGCATCGACGACCGTGACGCCTTTGTTGAGGACGTTCGCCAGGCCCTGTACGCGTCAAAGATTGTCGCCTACTCGCAGGGCTTTGACGCCATCCGCGAGGCCGCAAAGAAGTACGAGTGGCAGATCAACGAGGGCGCTATCTCGAAGATCTGGCGTGGTGGCTGCATCATCCGCGCCCAGTTCCTCAACCGCATCGCCGACGCCTACGTCGACGCGCCCGACCTGCCGGTC
>JBQELM010000233.1:0-1647 GCA_052103915.1 Mycetocola sp.
GTTTGTTCTCTCGCTTGTGGTCGTTCTGCCGTTGTTGGCCGCTGGTCTTATCTGGGGTGCATCGACGGCGCTGGCGACGTCGTCGTCGACGGCAGACAGCTTTGACTATGTGACGGTGCAGCAGGGCGACACTCTCTGGGGGATTGTTGCCGACTACCCGCGTAGCCAAGACCCGAGGGATTCGGTCGCAGATCTGATCTCGCTGAACAACCTCCAGACCGCGGACCTTCAGCCAGGGCAGCGCCTCGCCGTGCCGTTGTCACTGTCTCAGGCAAAGAGCTAATCCAGTCGCTCTGAGAGGCGCGTAGCGTTTGTGCCTGGCGTGATGCAGAACCTGCTGTTGAACGCGGGCGGTGACGGTCAGGACGTCCGCTCGGTTCTAGGATGTGAGTGTGACCTCTCTTTCCGATCTCCCGCTCCGCGACGACCTTCGCGGTAAGTCTCCCTACGGTGCTCCTCAGAAGCCTGTGAGCGTCGCGCTCAACGTGAATGAAAACTCGCATGGGATTCCTGAGGTTGTTCGTGCGGATATCATCGCCTCGGTCGCTTCGATTGTTGAGGGTGTGAACCGTTATCCCGACCGGGAATTCACATCGTTGCGGGAGGCCCTGGCGCGTTACCTCGGCCACGGTTTGAGCGCCAGCAATCTGTGGGCTGCAAATGGGTCCAATGAGGTTCTTCAGCAGATTCTGCAGGCTTTTGCCGGGCCTGGACGGTCAGTGATGGGCTTTGCCCCCACCTATTCGATGTATCCGTTGCTCACGTCCGGTGTGGGATCGCGGTGGATCGCGGGAACCAGGGACGAGGGTTTTGAGCTGACGGCGGAAACCGCTGCGGCCCAGGTTGCGAACGAACAGCCGGATGTGGTGATTCTGTGCACACCAAACAACCCAACGGGTGGCGACATCGGAAACGATGTGATCGAGGCCGTATATGACGCCGCGCCAGGGATCGTGATCGTTGATGAGGCCTATCAGGAGTTCTCCTCCCAGCCGAGTGCGCTTGCGCTGCTCCCCGGTCGGCCGCGGCTTCTGGTGTCTCGAACCATGAGTAAGGCGTTTGCGTTCGCCGGGGTTCGTCTGGGATACCTCGCCGGGGATCCGGTGGCGATTGATGCGCTTCGGCTTGTTCGTTTGCCGTACCACCTCTCTGCTTTGACCCAAGCAGCGGCCGAGGCGGCCCTGCGACACAGCACGATCATGCTCGAGGCTGTCCAACAGATCGCGGGTCAGCGTGATCGGATTTCGCGCGAGCTTGTGACGATGGGGTACTCGCCTTATCGTTCCGCCGCCAACTTTGTCCTCTTTGGTGGAGTGACCGATCCGGCCCAAACGTTTAGCCGTTTGCTTGAACACGACGTGTTGATCAGAGACGTCGGAATTCCGGGGCACCTTCGTGTGACAGCCGGAACAGAAACTGAAACCTCGGCCTTCCTCACCGCTCTCGCCTCGATTGGAAACGACGCATGACCACGGCACCCCGTACCGCGACCATTTCTCGCTCAACCAGCGAATCGCGCATTGAACTGAGTCTCAACCTTGACGGGACAGGCGCAAGCTCGATCAACACAAGCGTTCCTTTTTACGACCACCTTCTGACGGCGTTTGCAAAGCACTCGCTGACCGATTTGACCGTGAGCGCTGAGGG
>JBQELM010000233.1:1657-4337 GCA_052103915.1 Mycetocola sp.
GACATCGATATTGATGTTCACCACACCGTTGAAGACATCGGTATTTCGCTTGGTCTCGCTATCCGTCAGGCGTTGGGCGACAAGGCGGGAATTGCTCGTTATGGTGACGCGCTTGTTCCGCTTGACGAGGCGCTGGCCGAAGCGGTTGTTGACCTCTCTGGTCGTCCGTACCTGGTGCACTCCGGTGAACCCGAGGGATTTGAGTTCCACCTGATCGGCGGGCACTTCACCGGTTCGATGGTTCGCCACGTCTTTGAGGCCATTAGCTACAACGCCGCGATGACCGTCCACGTGTCGCTTCGCGGCGGACGTGACCCGCACCACATTGCAGAGGCCGAGTTCAAGGCGTTTGCTCGGGCGTTCCGCCAGGCCAAGGCCTTTGATTCGGCTGTTGACGGCATCCCGTCCACGAAGGGTGCGCTGTGAGCCGGGCTCCTCGTGTTGTTGTCCTTGACTACGGCTCAGGGAACGTTCACTCAGCTGCCAAGGCTCTGACGCGCGCGGGCGCCGACGTCACGCTTTCGGCTGATCGTCGGACCGCGCTTGACGCAGACGGACTGCTTGTTCCAGGCGTTGGTGCCTTTGATGCCGTTATGTCGGCGCTGACGGCATCCGGTGGCGACGACATCATTGATGCCAGGCTCGCCGGCCGTCGGCCAGTGCTTGGTATCTGTGTGGGAATGCAGGTGCTGTTCTCTCGTGGGCTGGAACGTGGTGTCGACTCTGAGGGGCTGGGGCAGTGGCCTGGTTCCGTGACGGAACTCCCCGCCCCCGTCCTGCCGCACATGGGGTGGAACACGGTTCAGCCCGGCGAAAACTCTGTTCTCTTTGACGGCATCGCCGATGAACGTTTTTATTTTGTGCACTCAAATGCTGCGCAGCAGTGGGAACTAGACGTGATTCCGCCATTCCAGGAGCCGGCGCTGACGTGGGCACATCACGGTGGGCCGTTCCTTGCTGCCGTTGAGAACGGCCCTCTCTCCGCCACCCAGTTCCACCCGGAGAAGTCCGGCGAGGCCGGTATCCGGCTGCTGACGAATTGGCTCGGCACACTGACGAACAACTAGATTTGTCCCGTGGCGCATCTGCGTCGATGATCCAATCAAGGAAGACCATGAGCGAGTTCAACAACATCCCCGATCTTGTCCTGCTGCCCGCCGTTGACATCGCTGGTGGACAGGCGGTGCGGCTGACCCAGGGCGAGGCCGGAACGGAAACGTCCTACGGTGATCCCGTTGACGCCGCACTGGATTGGGCGGAGCAGGGCGGTGAGTGGATTCACCTTGTTGATTTGGACGCTGCCTTTGGCCGCGGAAACAACACGTCAGTCATTCGCCGTGTGATCAAGCAGGTGCGTGGCGTAAACATTGAGCTTTCCGGAGGAATCCGCGACGACGAGAGCCTCGAAGCTGCGCTGGAGAGCGGGGCTAAGCGGATCAACCTGGGGACCGCTGCGCTGGAGAACCCTGAGTGGGCCGCCAGCGTTATTGGCCGTTACGGCGAGGCCATTGCTGTCGGCCTTGATGTCAGGGGCACGACGCTTGCCGCTCGTGGCTGGACACGTGACGGTGGAGATCTGTGGACGGTGCTTGAGCGTCTTGAGAAGGCGGGTTGTGCGCGGTATGTCCTGACCGACGTGACAAAGGACGGCATGCTGAACGGCCCGAACATCGAGCTGCTGACTTCCGTCATGGAGCGCACCGATCGCCCCGTCATCGCCTCAGGTGGTATTTCCAGCCTTGACGACATCGCCGCCCTGCGTGCTCTTGTCCCGCTTGGTCTTGAGGGCGCAATCGTAGGTAAGGCGCTCTATGCTGGGGCGTTCACTCTGACCGAGGCCCTGGATGTCGCGTCGGCCTAATACAGCGGACTCCGCGGGCCAGCCGTGGGCAGGTCGGAGCTTTGAGCCGAACGCCTTTGCCTCCGATGACGGTTCGGCCCCGGAGGAACTGGCCTCAGCGATTCGTGCGTTCCGCGACGGTTCTGCGGGACCGGAGGGTGTTGTTGAAGCCTTCCGGTCAGCGAGGTTGTTGATTCCATTGCTTGCCGCGGCCGGTGACGTGGGGGAGACGGCCGAGGGCCTTGTGGTTGATAAAACGCAGGAGCTCTCGATTGTGACGGTGACGGCGCCGGACGGGCGTCGTGTTCTTCCTGTTTTTTCCTCCGTCACCGCGATGTCGGCCTGGCGCCCGGACGCGAGGCCGGTCCCCGCGGACGGCGTTCGTGTGGCGCTGGCGGCTGCGGGCGACTCAACGGACCTTGTTGTCCTTGATCCAACGAGTGACACCGAGTTTGGTTTTCGCCGTCCCATGGTCTGGGCGGTGGCTCAGGGGCACGAGTGGAGTGCTCCGTGGTTGGACGATCGGGTTCGCTCTGCGGTTGCCGCTTCGGTTGCGCCGGAGGACTCGGTGGCCGCGTTTGAGCTTGTTCCCGGTGATCCGCACTCACGGCTGGTCGGTGCAGAGGTTGACGTTCAGCTTTTTGTGAAGCCGGGGCTGGATCGCGACGCGATTTCCTCGTTGGTTTCGCGGCTCTCGGCCCGCTGGGCGGCGGACGAATCCGTCGCCACCGCGGTCGACTCGCTGAGCGTGAGTATCCGCGCAGCGAGCGACCGCTAACGCGTCACTAGTTGACCGGACCCGTCCATTTTTCTCCTGGGCCCTGTCCGATGGCGTCGGGG
>JBQELM010000234.1:0-4323 GCA_052103915.1 Mycetocola sp.
TCTCGGCAGGGCGCGTCAGCGCAAAGGTGATCCCTCCAGCGATCACAGCGACAGCGACGATCGCGGTGGGCACGATCCACCGTGCGCGCGATCGCTTGCTCGCTGATCCTTCAGCATCGCCCGCAGCTGCGGACGATGCAGCGCCGTCGTGGTCACCGGGATGTGGAGTCGTCACAGAAGCCTCCAAAGCTATGAAAAGAATGTGATGACCAGAGCCTAGGGCCGGTTAAACAAACGTTCCGCGTGTCACAACGGATTGTTATGACACGCGGAACGAAAAACAGCGAAATGCTACTTCAGGTAGGCAGGGGCGACACCGGCGTGGGCGTCACCAACCTTGTGCACTCGCATGTCGTTTGTGGATCCAGCAATTCCGGGAGGTGAACCGGAGATCACAACAACCTTGTCTCCCTCACGGGCCAGCTTGCCGTTCAGCAGAGCGTCGTCAACCTGGCCGAACATGGCGTCGGTGTGGGTCACAGGCTCAACAATCGACCCCGTCACGCCCCAGATGAGCGACATACGACGAAGCGTTTCCTCGCTCGGCGTGAAACCGATCACGGGGATCCGGCTGCGCAGACGCGTCATCCGACGCACCGAATCACCTGACTCGGTGAAGACACAGAGGAACTTGGCGCCAACAAAGTCGGCAACCTCGCTCGCTGCCAGGGTGATCGCTCCACCCTGCGTGCGCGGCTTGGTGCCGAGCGGGGCGATCCGGTCAAGACCGTGGTCCTCCGTTGACTCAATGATGCGAGCCATGGTCTGAACGGTGATGGTCGGGAACTCGCCGACACTGGTCTCACCACTGAGCATGACGGCGTCAGCACCGTCAAGGACGGCGTTGGCCACGTCGCTGGTCTCAGCCCGCGTCGGGCGCGGGCTGGAGATCATCGACTCAAGCATCTGTGTGGCCACGATGACCGGCTTCGCCATCCGGCGGCACAGCTCAACGGCACGCTTCTGAACGATGGGGACAGCCTCAAGTGGCAGCTCAACACCGAGGTCACCGCGGGCGACCATGATGCCGTCAAAGGCGTCGATGATCTCCTCGAGGTTGTCAACAGCCTGCGGCTTCTCGATCTTGGCGATCACGGGGACCTTACGTCCCTCCTCAGCCATGATCTCGTGCACGCGGCGGATGTCCTTCGCGTCACGGACGAAGGAGAGCGCAATGAAGTCGGCACCAAGGTTGAGGCCCCAACGAAGGTCTGCCTCGTCCTTGTCACTCAGCGCGGGAACGTTCACAGCAACGCCGGGAAGGTTGATGCCCTTGTTGTTCGAGACGGGGCCAGGAACAACAACCTCCGTGGTGACAACGTTGCCCTCAACGGTCAGAACACGGAGCGTGACCTTGCCGTCGTCAATGAGCAGGGGGTCGCCGGGCTTTACATCCTGCGGCAGACCCTTAAAGGTGGTTCCACTGATTTCGCGGTTACCGACGATTTCGTCGGTGGTGATCTTAAAGATGTCACCCTCAGCGAGGTGGTACGGCCCACCCTCAAACTTACCGAGGCGGATCTTGGGGCCCTGCAGGTCGACCAGAACGGCAACGGGCTCGCCTGCGTCAGCTGCGGCCTTGCGCACGTTGGCGTAAACGCCCTCGTGCACGTCGTAACTGCCGTGGCTGAGGTTCATCCGCGCGACGTTCACTCCGGCGTCAATGATGGCGCGGATCTGGTCGTACGAGGAGGTTGCGGGACCGAGGGTTGCGACGATTTTCGCGCGTCTCATAAATAAATTCTCCATGTTTCTGCGTTCAACGTCGATGGGTGCGGGTGCGTGAACGCGTGACAGGTCCAGTCTAGGGCGAGAACGGGTACGTATTCAGCGCCTGGTCACCGGTGTGCCGGGTACATCCGCAAGAAAACGGGCGAATTTGCCCATCGGTTAAACAAATCTGGTCGTGATCCTCGAGGGAGATCACGACCAGACGGTCACCGGCGGTGCCTACTGAGCAGGGGCCCGTGAACCTGGAGCACTCTCGGCGCTGTCCTGTACAGCCGAATCTGCCGACGGAGCGGAAAGATCCACAAACTCCGACTCACCGTCTTCACCTGTCTCATCGGCGTCTTCTGCCAGAGGCGCCCGACCGGGGCGGTACGGAGAAGCCTCAAGACCGGGGTGGCGGCGGCCCTGCACAATAAGGATCACAACGCCAAGAACAATGGCAACAAGTGCGGCCCAGACGTTAATCCGAAGACCAAGCACCACAATGCTCGGGTCGATCCGGATCGTCTCCCACACCACGCGCCCTGCGCCGTACCAGATCAGGTACAGAGCAAAGGTGCGACCCCACTGCAGCCGGAACTTGGACGACAGCGCAATGATGACAGCAACGCCGAGCAGGTTCCAGATGATCTCGTAGAGGAAGGTGGGGTGGAACAGGACACCCTCCGGAAGCCCAATCGGGTACGCCGGGTTCGTCGACTCGATCTCAAGACCCCAGGGCAGCGTTGTGGGCTGACCGAAGAGCTCATGGTTAAACCAGTTGCCCAGACGGCCAAACGCCTGAGCCAGAAGCAGTCCCGGGGCCAGCGCGTCGGCAAAGGTCCAGAACCGCACACCGGTCATCCGCGACGCGATGATGGCACCGACGGCACCACCAATCAGGGCACCGAAGATGGCAATACCACCGGCCCTGAGGTCAAAGACCTCCCAAAACGGCTGGCCAATGTAGTCGCCGAGGTGGGTCAGGACGTGGAACGCCCGCGCACCGATGATGCCGAGCGGCACGGTCCAGAGCACAAAGTCAAGGACAACCCCCCGCTCCACTCCCCTGGCCGTCAGACGACGATCGGTCAGGAACGCCGCGGCGACGATGCCAGCCAGGATGCACAGAGCATAGAAGTACAACGGGAACGGCCCGATCGACAGGTAGCTGACGCTGGGGCTGGGGATGCTCAGAGGAAAACTCATCGCTGTGCGCACCTTTCGTGCTGCGGATGGATGGTGATGCGGAGATTATGCAGGGCGAACCGTGCCGCGCGCCAGCTCGGCGGCCACACGGGCAACCTCGTCAACGCCGCTGTTCAGTGCCGTAACCAGTGCTGAACCGACGATGGCACCGTCAGCGTACTCAAGGACCTGGGCGACCTGATCGCCCGTTGAGATCCCAACTCCAACGCAGGCGTTCTCAACACCCTGATCACGGAGGCGGGACACCAGCGTACGAGCCGCGGCATCAACATCTGCCCGTGCGCCGGTGATGCCCATGGTTGACACGGTGTAGACAAAGCCTCGGCTCGCCGCAATCACGGAGCGAAGTCGCTCGTCCGTCGAGCTTGGCGCAGCAAGGAAAACACGATCAAGACCGGCCCTATCTGAGGCGGCAAGCCAGTCGTCAGCCTCATCAGGAATCAGGTCAGGCGTGATCAAACCAGAACCGCCGGCCTGAGCGAGCTCATCGGCAAAACGGTCAACACCGCGCTGGCGAACCAGGTTCCAGTACGTCATGACAAGAACGGGGACATCAACGGCGTCGGTAATCCGACGAATTGCCTCGAAGGTGTCGCCGACGGTGAACCCTGCGTTCAGTGCACGCTGAGTAGCGGCCTGAATGACGGGGCCGTCCATGACGGGGTCAGAGTACGGAATACCAAGCTCAAGAACGTCAACGCCGCTCTCCGCGATGGCAATCGCCGCTTCAACACTCTGGTCAAGGGTGGGGAACCCCGCGGGCAGATAGCCGATGAGCGCTCCAGCAGCATCAGCATTGCGCTGAACGATACGGTCAGAAACCCGACTCACGACTGGGTCGCTCCTTCATCAATCAGGTGGAAGTACTCACCAGCGGTGTTCATGTCCTTGTCGCCACGACCGGACAGGCTGACCAAGATTGTGCTGTCCTTGTCAAGCTCCTGACCCAAACGGATTGCCCCGGCCAGGGCGTGGGCCGACTCGATGGCGGGGATAATGCCCTCCGTGCGGCTCAACAGGAGCAGCGCGTCCATCGCGTCGGCATCGGTCACCGGTCGATAACTCGCACGCCCTGTGGCAGCGAGCCAGGCGTGCTCAGGTCCAACACCCGGGTAGTCAAGCCCGGCAGAAATCGAGTGCGACTCGATGGTCTGGCCGTCCTCGTCCTGCAGGAGGTAACTGTTTGTTCCGTGGAGGACACCCGGACGTCCCTTGGTGATCGTTGCCGCGTGGCGTGGTGTGTCAACGCCCTCGCCACCAGCCTCAAAGCCAAACAGCTGAACGTCGGCGTCGTCAAGGAACGCGTGGAAGATGCCCATCGCGTTGGATCCGCCACCCACACACGCGGCGACGGCGGTCGGAAGTGAACCGGTGCGCTCAAGCATCTGCTCCCGAGCTTCCTCA
>JBQELM010000235.1:0-4277 GCA_052103915.1 Mycetocola sp.
GCGAGAACGCGAGAACGCGAGAACGCGAGAACGCGAGAACGCGAGAACGCGAGAACGCGAGAATCACGAATGAGATCGCTTAGTGTCCGGCTACGGGCACAACGCCAGGTCTAGAAGTCGCGCAGGTTGCCGCGCAGGCCAGACGTTCCGTACTCGCGGCGCAGGACACCGCGGCGGCGCAGGACGGGGACAAGCTCGTCCAGGTAGCGGTGCACCGTCACCGGGTGCAGGTCACCGGAGAGCAGGAAGCCGTCGTTGTCCGCCTCGTCACCCAGCTCCTCGATGGCGTCGGCCAGTTCCTCCGCCGTTCCGACCAGGCCGCCCCGGTCGCTCAGCAGACCCAGCCGGGCGTGCTGGGCGAGGACCTGGCGCAGCGTCGCCTCGGCGAAGT
The DNA here is from genome assembly GCA_052103915.1 of Mycetocola sp. Classification (GTDB taxonomy): domain Bacteria; phylum Actinomycetota; class Actinomycetes; order Actinomycetales; family Microbacteriaceae; genus Mycetocola_B. The sequence goes on from JBQELM010000235.1 coordinate 392, forward strand.
CGTCAAAATGGCCACGGAGTCCGGCGATGCTTCCCCTGGACACATGATCCCCAAAAACGGCGGGGTCAAGCGGGCTGTCCAGATCAAACACGGTCAGGTCGGTCTCCAGGTCGCTGGAGTGGGCGAGGGCGATCTGGAGCAGAGCCGACTCGTCGGGCGAGGCCGAGGCACGAACCAGACGCTCCGCCTCCTCATGACTGGACACCAGAACGGGCTTCAAGACAAGCAGGACCTTGATCTCGTCCGGTGTGCGGCCGTGCCTGCTCGCCGCATCGTGCACCTTGGCCCGGTAGGCACGGATGCGTTCCGGCTCAAGCCGTGCCAGCGCCAGCTGGACATCTGAGTTGGTTCCGGCAAAGTCGAGACCACGGGGCGAACCGCCGGGAGAAACAATGACCGGGTCGCCCTCGGGACGAGGGACGGCATTAAGCGGGCCGTCAAAGGAGTAATACTCACCGCGGTGCTGCACGTGATCAAGGAGGGAGCCGTCGGCATACCTGCCCGTTGACGTGTCAGCCACCAGCGCCCCGTCTTGCCAGCTGCCCCAGAGCTCGCGGATGCCTGACAACCACTCCGCGGCCCTGTCGTAGGCGCCATCATGCGGCAGCGGATCAAGGCCAAAGTGACGGCTTGAACCCACATCGGTCACCACATTCGCACCAAAGCGGCCGTTGCTCAGGTGGTTGAGCGTCGCCAGCTGGCGGGCCGCCGTGTACGGCGGCAACGACATCGGGTTGATCGTGGGCACAACACCCAGGTGCTCGGTCGCATCAAGCAGATACGGGCTCAGCATGAGCGGGTCGTGCTTGGGACCGCCGTAGGCGCGCGAGACTCGCAGATCGAGAGCCTGAGGGTTACCGAGCGACAGCGCGTCCTCAATCACCAGAATGTCAAAGCCGGCGCGCTCCAGGTCCCGCACCGACTGCTGATACAGCTGAGGACGCCTCCAGTCGTCACCCCAGTCGTGGCTGGACTGGCCCCAACCGTGCGGGCCAAAACCGCGAGAGAGGAACCATCCAAAGTGCTGCAGTCTGCTCATTGCCTTCTCCGATTCAGGTGGTGCCTGATGTCCGACGGGGTGTCCGGTCCATGCCGGGGCTGCTGGAGCAGCCGGTGCTGCCGGTCAACGCGTGGGCTGCCGGTCAGCGCAGGCCCGGCGGATCAGCGCCGCGGTGTGACCGCCGTGTTCACGATCACAGCTCGTCGCTTGGCTCCTCGCCAAACACAAAGCGCCGACCGGTGAGTGACTCAATACCGATAGCCACGATCTGGGTTTTGGGCGTCGCCACCCAGGTGGGAACGGCGGGTGCAGCGGAGCGCTCCGCCTCCGTGCTGAGAACCCGAGCCGTTCCCTTCACGACAATGCTCCAGCCCTCGGTCTCCGTGTAGTCGTCAACCTCAAAAGCGACGGCCGGGTTCACCACGGCACCAAACAGCTTGGTTCCCTCGGCTGTGCGGAAAAACAGCTCGCCGTCTGCGGCGGCGTAGTTGACGGGGAAGATCTCCGGCTGGTCTGCAATGCTGACCGCCAGCCGGCCCAGACGTGCGGTGGACAGCAGAGCCCAGATCTCGTCGGAGCCAAGAACAGTGGTTGGGTCGGAAGAAGTCATGCGTCCTGTCTACTCTGCCGAGTGCGCCGTGGCCAGAGGCAGAGCGCAGGGCGGCCAAAACGGGCGCAAAAGTTTGGGATGATGGAGTCATGCGTTCCTCCCGCCTCAGCCGCACCCTGCGTGGTGCCGTGGCGGCGGGACTCGCCACATTTGTGGCGCTGCTGTCACACGTGACCGCAGGGGGAGCGGTACCCGGGTTCTGGGGAATTGCCGTTCCACTCCTTCTCTCGACCCTGGTCTGTGTGCTGTTGGCCGGTCGGCGATTGTCCATCGTCCGTCTCAGCGCGGCCGTAGCGATCAGCCAGTTGCTGTTCCACACCCTCTTTGTTCTTGGGGCGTCGGGAACGGTGTCCGGAGCGGCAGCGGGCCATGCCGGTCATGCCGGTCACGGTGGGCTCGGCACAGCCACCACCGGACCTCTGCTGTTGACCGCTGACCCGTCGTCCCTGGCCGCGGGCGTCCTGCCCGCCTGCGGGATGTGGCTGGCGCACGGTATTGCCGCTGCCGTCACGATTGCGGCTCTGCACCGGGGCGAGCGTGCGCTGCGCAGTCTGGTCGACCAGGCGACGCTGATTGTTGTTCGTGTGTGTGCGGTGCTTGATGTTCGGGTGACGCCACCGGCACCCCTGCGTCGCAGGGCACACGCTGTCCGCCTGACGGTTCCCGCACCGACGCGGGTATTCGGATCGGCGATCTCTCACCGCGGGCCACCCGCGCCGGTTCTGGCTGGCGCGTGACGCGGACAGGTGCTGACCCCTCGGGGTGAGCACACGTCGTGCTGACCCGCCCCGGAACACGTCGGACACCATCCCGGGAGAACCGCGGCGCTGTGATGACAGCGTTGCCGTGTTGTGCCGCTCTGCGGTGATGACAGCGTTGCCGTGTTGTGCCGCTCTGCTGTGATGACAGCGTTGCCGCGTTGCGCCGCTCTGCTCTGACAACAGTGCCGCTGCGCTTCTCCGCTCTGCCGTGCTGACGCTGTTCCGTGCCCTCAGCGTGCCGACACCCGTGCCGCCAGCACCCCGGACACCCCACACTTTTATCTACAGAAAGGCGCACCCATGCGCATCTCACACCTGTCCATCGCCCTGACCGCTGCCGCTGGAGTCCTGCTGCTGACCTCGTGCAGCGCCGGTACCGCTCCCACCACTGAGACCACCACCAGCGCTCCCGCGGCCGAACAGCTCACCGTCACCGACGCGTGGGTGAAGTCCGCAGAGGACGGCATGTCGGCCGCCTTTGGTGAACTCAGCAACACCGGCGACAGCGAGATCACCCTGGTCTCCGTCACTACTCCCGCATCCTCCGACGTTGAACTCCACGAAACAGTGGAGAACGAGTCGGGCGCGATGGTGATGAGGGAAAAGAGTGGCGGCTTCTCCATCGGAGCGGGCGACAGCCTTGACCTGGAGCCGGGCGGAAATCACATCATGCTGATGGGGCTGAACGACCCCATCCTTGCGGGCGACGAGGTCACCTTCGAGCTGGAGTTCTCTGACGGATCCCACACACAGTTCAGCGCTCCGGTGAAGGACTACTCCGGGGCCAACGAGAACTACGAGGGCGGAGACGAGCACGCTGAGCACGGCACCGAGTCGGGCACCGACAGCACCAGCAGCGACGAGGGCTCCGACACCGACCACGCTGAGCACGCCGAGCACAACTGATGACCGCTGAGCACACCCCAGACGACCCCCGTCCTGCCGTGCTCAGCCGGCGGCGGCTCCTCTTCGGAGGGGCCGCCGCCGGGCTCGGCGCGGCCGTTGCCCTGGGAACAGAACAGGCGGTTCGAGCCGTCACACAGTCCGCATCCGACGACGGATCCGAGAAGGATTCAGAACCAGCCGAGGCCCTGCACGGCGGCGACACCATCCCGTTCTATGGCGCGCATCAGGCGGGGGTAAGTACGGCGCCGCAGTCCAACGCCCAGTTCCTCGCGCTGACGCTGAACGACGACGTTGACCGTGCGGCACTCACCCGCATGATGCGCCTGCTCACCGACGACGCGGCCCGGCTCACACAGGGGGTGGCGGCGCTGGCTGACTCGGAACCGGAGCTGTCCGCCCTGCCCGCGCGGCTCACGGTCACGTTCGGTTTTGGCCCGCGCTTTGTGCGGACCGCTGCCGGAGCGTCCGCCGTCCCCGACTGGCTTGGCCCGCTGCCAGCCTTCGGCATCGACGAGCTGGACGAGCGCTGGAACGACGGTGACCTGCTCATCCAGATCGCTGCCGACGACGCCCTCACGGTGTCCCATGCGGCACGCATGCTGCTGAAGG
>JBQELM010000236.1:0-4270 GCA_052103915.1 Mycetocola sp.
CCCGACGACCGAAACACATCAACCCGGATGTCGTTCTCCGGAATATCGATGCTCTCGGTTTCCTCCATCAGCGGGATCACTTCAACAGCGGCGAAGCTTGTCTGGCGCTTACCAGCCGCGCCAAACGGCGACATCCTGACCAGACGGTGAGTTCCTGCTTCAACGCTCAACTTGCCGAAGGCATAGGGCGCATCGATCTCAAACGTTGCCGACTTAATTCCCGCTTCTTCCGCGTAGCTTGTGTCCATGACCGTTGAAGGAAAACCATGCTTCTCGGCCCAACGCAGGTACATCCGCAGCAGCATCTCCGCAAAGTCAGCCGCGTCAACTCCACCAGCCCCTGATCGAATAGTGATGACCGCGGGCCGCGGATCGTACTCACCGTTCAGCAGGGTCTGAACTTCAAGGTCGTTAATGACCGCCTGCAGTTCACCAAGTTCCTGACGTGCCTCGACTGCGGAGTCCTCATCGTTCTCACTCACCGCAAGCTCAACAAGCACGTCGAGGTCGTCCAGGCGGCTCTGTACGCGTGTGATCCGGTTCAGTTCTGACTGTCGGTGGCTCAGCGCACTGGTCACCTTTTGCGCGTGCGCCGTGTCGTCCCAAAGATCCGGTGCCCCTGCTTGCTCCTCCAACTCAGAGATCTGGCGTCGAAGGTTGTCAGGGTTCACGACCTGAACGATGTCAGCGAAGGTTGTGCGGAGGTGGGCGATAGCGTCGCCGAGATCGAGGTCAATCATGGTTCTTCCAGCATAGTTGACCCCTCACAGCACCTTCGGCTATCCAAGACCGTCGCCAACGATGAGTATTCGCGCGCTCCCCTGGGCCGTCAGAGGGAGTGTCGCCCCAAGAACGTCACCGAACCACGGCAGCGCCCAGTTCGTTGTGACCGTCACGGCCACTGTTTTCCCGTCAGCGCTGCTGACGTCCGTCACCCGGTCCGACGGAGCAATCGCACCGATAAATCGGATCGCCGCGTCCTGCGCATCGTTGAGGGAAATCGACGGTTCCGCACCACCGGGCACAGAAACAACAGAGCCGAAGCGGTCATCCTGCATCACTCGTTCGGTGACGCTCACCACGTCAATCGCGGCGAGCGCAGCACCGTCTGCACGAGCCTGGAGATTCTGTCGTGCGCCGTGGGCGGCGCTAAGAGTGGTCACTCCAAAACACAGCATGAGAAGCACACACGCAAAAAACACGGTCAGAACAAGAACCGCTCCGGTCTCAGCTGCTGCGCACCGGCTCCCCCAGAGCGCCTTTTCCCTCCGCACACCCCCACACGGCTCTAATCCCCACCTCGGCACGACGACGTCTTCACTCGCCACGGGCCGCACCCGAGCCAAATCTGGAGACGGGAAACGCCGCAGCCGCATCGACCCTGATGAGCGTTGGCACGCCAGGAAACGCCGGAATGCCGGGTAACGGGACAGCCACCGTCACCCGCGCGGTCACAATCCCGTCTGGCCACGAGCAGGGCGCGGGGGTGCAGTTAAGGGTCACCGTGGAGTTGGACTCTGAGATACCGCGCTCATCCAACGTCGCCCTGGCCTGGACATACGCCGGCGCGTCATCCACCTCTCGAGCTGCTGACCGAGCTGAGCTGATTGCAGCGGCCCTGGCCGCCGCATCGGCCGTCTGAATTACAGCGAGTGTGAGGCCCAGGTAGGCAGTCGGTATCAAGAAAATCAATCCAATAATCAAGAACTCCACGCTGGATGATCCCGCTTCCGGCCGACGACGCTGACCGACGGTGGGACCGGAGGACCACCACACAGCGGGCCGACCAAAACGGCTATTCATCCGGTTTTTCACTGACGGCTCCGGCGTCAACCCTGAACTCGTTGATCGGTGTCGTGAATCCAACCGCCATGAGGGGAGCTCTCATGACAACCTCCACGCGTTCACCGTCTGTGGTGATGCTCAGTTCGGTTGCTCTCGCGAACTCCTCCCCTAGAGATGCGGCCACAACAACGTGCGCTCGCTCCCGCGCCGTGACTATGCTCCCGTCCGCGTAGGCAGCGATTCGCGCGGCATCGGTGGCCGCATCACTCACAACTGTCCGCGTGTGGATCACAACAAGGATCTGCGCAATTCCAGCAACAACGACGATGAGTAAGAAGCTGACAAGGACGTACTCAACCGCAGCCGAGCCTGACTCGGCCCGAGGTTGCCCTGGACCCTGTCCGATCGTGGGGAGGCGCGGGAACTCGGCCATATCTACAGCTCCGACACCCGTGACATCGCCTGCTCAAAGAGTGCGGTGAGCGCGGGACCCGCCAGAGCCCAGATCGCCACAACAAGGGCCGTCGTCATTAGCGTGATGAGAACCCAGCCGGGGACGTCTCCCCTCTCACTACGCGGATCAGCCGATTGAGCACGTGGGTTGTAATCGTGAAAATGCGCCACTGTCTGGGGTCGACCCGCAAGCGAGCCCCATATCCCACGCACAGCCATGTGCAACCGATGGCGGCGCGGATCAGAATCAACGCCGGTGTTCCGTTCTTTCTTGGACATAGCTTCTCCTCTTCTTTTCTGACCTGGCTAAAGCAGACCGCTGTTGATGACAAAAACACCGGGGAACACCGCGAAGATGACCGACAACGGGAGGATCACAAATACGAGTGGAATCATCATCATGATTTCTCGTCGCCCTGCCTCTTCAAGCAGTCGACGCCTACTCAGCTCGCGCGCGTCCCCCGCTTGATCCCGCAGGACTTCGGCCACAGGGGCACCTCTCTCCAGCGCAGCGCAGATATGCTCGGTCATGCGACTGAAGGCAGGCACATCGGCGCCAAGCGACGCGCTGGCCAATGCTGTTGCCAACGGCACCCCTGTCTCTGTTGCCCCCATTGCAACGCTGAGCGCTCGGCCAACCGCACCGCTGCTCTGGCCCGCGATCCGCCCCACACTGTTCCTCACGCTCTCGCCCGCCATCAGCGACAGGCTGATCAGTTCAAGGACAACCGGAATCTCCTGCTCAATCTGTGCGCGCCGCTGCGAGATCTTTTGGCGAAGCCTGAACTCGGGAAGCATGCCACCCACAACACCACCGAGTACCGGCAGCACCAGGACGGATACTCCACGACCCGTAGCCCAGGCCGCGGCAGCAACCACACAGCCAGCTGCCACTCCCGTCAGCACGGCGACGGCCAAACGACGCCGATACTGATCAGCGCTCACCGTCACACCCGCACGTCGAAGACGGAGTCCCACCTGGCGCTCCGATGGACCCAACTGGTTGATCACCCCCGCGACGGTGCCGACCATGGGGCGTAACAGTTCCGTCAGTATTCCGGAGGGTTCAATCGCGCGACGCCTGGTCCATTCGAACGCTTCTGAAGAAACATCTGTAAGAAACGGTGCGATACGTTCAAAAAGTCGTGGCCTCGCCAGCCGTGGAACAGTCCCCGCCAGAATCCAAAGACCGACCCCAAGCACAAGCCCCCATGCAACGGAGGCCCATTCAACCGCCGTCACTGTAGCCACCTCGGTTCGTCCCTGAGCCGGCCAATGGCGAGCATGGCGGCGTACGCAGCAATGGTGAGGGCAATACCGCAGATGATGAGCACCGTGCCGCTCGCACTTCGATATGCGTCAGCTGTTTCCGGTCGAGATGATAGGAGCAGGAGAATAATCCACGGCGCCGCTGCTCCAAGGACAGCGGCGTTCCGCACCCAGGACTGTCTGGCGTGGACTTCTCGCCTGATCGTTTCGTTTTCTCTGACATATTGACCGAGCTCCGACAGCACACGGACCGTGTCGGTTCCTCCCACAGCTCTGGCCACACGAAGCGTCTCGGCGATTCGATCACCGACAGGATCAGCAAAGGTGTTTTTACTCCGGCTCAGGGCCGCGTCAACGTCACCAGTTGCCGCAATATCTCTGGCTAAAGCGCCAAAGTCTGGTCGCATGAGTTCCGGGCCGTCTTTGGCAAGTTCAGCGATGGCCTGAGAGATACTCCGGCCAGCCCTGAGCTCCCCAACGAGATGATCAATAACGTCCGGCCACTGGTCACGACGCTCGTCACGTGCACGACGGATTCTGGTCTTTACCCAGGCGACGACACTCACAAACCCAAGGGTCATCCCCACAAGAGCGACGGCAGGGACGCCACTTACCGCCGCCAGGATAGCGCCGCACATCAGCATGAACAGCACCGCGGTCACCACAAATACCGGTACCGCAACGTGCCCAAGTCTCGCTGCGTTGAGCTCACGCGAAAGCCGTGACGAAAAACCGCTCTGCGTTCCGCGCTCGGTTCGAGTTG
>JBQELM010000237.1:0-4238 GCA_052103915.1 Mycetocola sp.
CTGAGCAGCTCAACGGTTGTACTTTTTCCCGACCCGTTTGTGCCCTGCAGGTGGAGCAGACCTGGCCCGCGGATGTCACAGTCCAGGTTGGTCAGGACGGGAGCGCCCCGGTATCCCGCGCTGACTGCGCTGAGGGTGAGCCGAGGGAGAGTAGGGAGCGGATCTGACACAGCAGGGCTCCTCCAATCAGGATGAGGCAGAGAACGGTCGCGAGTGTGAAGGCGTGAGGGCCACCAAAAATCAGTGCGGCGACGACGGGCAGGGACGCACCAACGGTGATCAGGACCGCAACGGCGTCAGACGAGGAGGTGTTGTCGCTGTGTGTGGTGTGTGGCGCGATGGCATCGGCCAGGCAGGCGGCGGCGGACGCAGCAACCGCAGCCCAGAGGGCGCCGATCCCCGGCACACCGAGAACTCCTGCACTCAGGGCAAGCAGGATCCCCGCGGCGAGCGGGCCACCCGTGCCGACGGCGAGGGTGGTGAGAGCGATGACGGGCGCCTGTCCACCACGTTCCCAGTGCAGTCGGAGGGGCCAGCGAACCGCCCGAGGGCCGATGTATCGCTGAAGTGCGTCGCTTGTATTGAGTCCAGCAGCATGTCCGAGGAGGACAACAAGCACGGTAGCCAGTTGCATCCCGCTGAACGACGGGTCAAGAAGGCCGTTGTGCGGTGCGGCCAATCCTTCGGGAAGAAGCGGGGTGTCGCCGATGAGGGGCACAGGATCGTGCAGCCTGTCGCCGACCGCTGTGAGGAGGGGCGGTATGAGGGGCGAGCCGTCGGATGCAGCTCGGGTGGGCGGTGGTGTGGTGTTGATCGCCGCGATGACGGCGTCACAGAAACGAAAACCAAGCGCTGCGGAGAGAAGGACAGCGCAGCCGAGGAGCGTTCTCCACGCGCCGCTGAGTCGGAGTGCGCGTGTGCTCAGCCGGATCAGGATTGTCAGCAGGTGGGTGGCACGGAGCGGAGCGGGAGCGCCGTCCGCCAGTGGATAACCGGCACGACTGAGTCGGGTCAGGAGTACGGGAACCAGGGCGGCCGCCAGAATGCCCAGCGCCCCGAGGACAAGCAGCGCTGTGGGGGCCGCGGCCTGAAGGATGTGCTCGCTGGTCAGGAGTGCTGTGGTCGCGCGGGGGAGCGTCGACGGCTCCGGTGGTGTGCCCGACGGGGCACCTGATCGCAGGACGGACGCACTGAGAACTCCACCGATGAGGCCAAGGGCGAGGGCCGCCAGCATCAGCACCGGTGCTGATCCGCCACCCGATCGACGGCGGCGAGTCGGGTGCGTTGCTGGCCCACTGCACAGGCCGATAACGGTGATGAGCCCAGCGCCGACCAGGGGAATGAGGACGGCCACAGCGCGCAGAGCAAGATGCGTATCAGTACTGAGCATGGTCGTTGTGATGGCGATGAGGGTGAGCGAACCAAGGAGGGGGAGCATGGGCGGCAACCAGACAACAAGCAGGCTTGCCCCCGCGTGCGCATCAACGGACCGGAGCAGCCCCTCGTGCGGGGAGTGACGGAGCCTGCTGCGCCTGTGCCCCAGAATTGCGGTCAGGATCTGGCCGATGACGAGGTAAAGCTCGACAACGATGAGCACGATGACAACCGTTGAGCTCGAGCGGGATGCGTCTGCGACCAGTGGGGTCACGACGGTGACTATGACCGCCGTGATCGTCACGATGAGTGGAGCCGCGACCAGGCTGATTCCGGCAATCCAGTGACGAGCATCTCTGACGGTGAGCGGAAGGCGTGTGCTGAGAATGAGCTCAACCAGGTGCAGGTCAACAACGGCTCTGATCGCTCCCCGGCGTTTGTCTCGACTGACTCCGCGGCGCGTGACTGTCGGGGTAGGGGCGGTGGGCCGTCCTGGACACGCCGGGGTGTGGGTCATGTGCGTGACCCCGGACGGGTTGCACTCCGGGCATCTCTCCGCTCCGTCACAGCCATGACCATGCCGACTGCACTCGCGAGGGCAAGCGCAATCGCGACGATCGAGGCGATGGTCTGCGCTGGCACGGCAATCGGGCTACCCGCTCCAACGGCCTGACCACAGGCGGTCAGTACAAAGAGCAGGGCGGTCCCGATTCCCCAGTGCCGTGTGGGAAGGAAAAACCGGATCACCGGCAGCAACGTTCCTCCAAGACCCGTTCCTACGAGGGTGACGATGGTGGCGGCGCTGGTGATTCCATGCGTGGGTTGGGACGACGACAGTGCGCTCAGAGTCAGGACTGCTGTTGTCACAAACCCGCAGAGGCTCAGAACAAGGCTGATGGGTCGGATGGCGCGGCGGACTCGTCTGGCGAGCGGGAGGTCCTCCGAGGAGGGAGCGCTCGTACCCGGTGTTACTGAATGCACAGGAGGCCTCCAAGCGGCGCGCTCACCAGGAGGGCACGTCCGTAGGCACGTGGGCTGCGTCGAGCGTCTGACATCACAAGCGGAACCAACAGGACAACCGCGGCGCTCGCCGCGTATCGAACCCAGCCGGTTGGAGCCGTCGCGAGGCCAAGGCACAGGCTCACAACCGCAAGCGGAACAGTGATGAGTGCAATCGTGAGCCAGCCAAGGCCAACGGACTGCGACCATATGCGGAGAGACGCGGGAAATATTCGTTTTTCCAGGAAGGATCCAAGGCCGGCGTACACCAGCATCAGGACGGCATAGATCAGGACCGAGCCCGAGACGCCGATCATGATGACCAGGTTTTCCAGCGTTGGATCCGCCAACTGGGCGCGTTGCTCGGCCGTGACGGCTGAGCGTGCGTAGTCCGCTGCGGCGGGGATGCGGGCGGCGGCGAGCGCCGTGGTGCTGAGGACAAGTAACGCCCAGGACGCTCGGCTGGTGACGCGATGGGGCCCTCGACGGCTGCCGGCCCGCGGGCTGTTGCTGAGCTGAGGGTGGGCAGCATCATCGTCGCGATCAGCCCGCGACGTGACTGCTGTTGTTGAGCCGCGAGGTTTCTCCGCAGGGTTGTTGCCGGACGATTGGGGGACGGATGAGCTCATGTGCTGTTCTCCTCAGATCTGAGGGCCGATCCGAATGGTGGGCGGCGTGTGGGAAGAGGGACGTGGGGTGAAGGGTGAGGGATGAGCGGTGAGGGCGATGCTCGGGCGCGTCAGGGCAAGGCGATAACAATGGCTTCCACAACGGCACCCAGGCCGATCGCCACCGCACCAACCGCGCCGAGCTGAAGCGCTGAGGGCAGTGCGGAGAGGTAGAGCCCCAGCGCAGTTGTGTGATTGTGGCCGAGGATCGGCGGATCGGGGGATTCAGCGCCCGAATGCGGTGTTGAGGGTGACGATGGCCTCGGTATCCGGGCTCCGTCGTGGACCGCGTTGCCACGAAGCGCTGTGACCAACGGCAGCAGCCCTGCCGCCGCGACGCAGACGAAGCCGCCCAGTTCAAGCGGCGCATACCAGATCACATCCGCAATGAGACCAGCCCAGCCCGATGCGTCAACAACGAGGGCCAGCGTGATTCCGCTGGACAGCCCGGTGAGGGTCAGGCCGATGAGCGTGCTTGTGCCTGCACTGATCACACCGGAAAAGAGGAACAGGGCAACGGCCCCGTTTCTGAGCAGAATCGTTCCGACACTGCCGTCCGTCATGAACTCGGGATCGGCTCCGTTCCGCCTGAGGGCGGCGGTCGACTCCGCCACCCACAACGGATCCATGCCGCGGAGGGACGTGATGACGATCACGGCCAGGATGACCAGAGAAGCACCGAGAGCAATGCGTCGGTTTCCCGTGCGCTGTGCCGTGATCGTCATCATCGTGGTTGTCTATGGACTGTTAAAGGACAACGACCTTGCGTGCCTTTTTCACGAGCATGTACCGGACGGTGCCGATAATGGCCCCGACGATACCCGCTCCAAAGACAATGCCAACGGCAGTCAGTGCCGCACCGCCAATATCGATGGCAGTGACGATCTGGGACGCGGCTGCCGTTGAGATCCCCAGGCTGCCGGCAACCCACGCCGCTGTTGTTCCCGCAACGATGAGTCCGGCGAGAGCAAGGGAAAGCGCAACGGTGCTCTGAACGAGACCCCGTGTTGACCGAGGTGAGCCACCATCCATCAGCGTCAGTGTGGTGGTGGACGGTGCGTCGGTCGCCGTTGCGTGTGCGGGACGCGCCTGGTGCGGTGCAGACGTGGTCTGTGAGTTCCGCGATAGCGGTGGCGTTGGGGCAGGGGATGTGATCGAGGACATGTCTTGCCTTTCATAGTCATTCGAAGAATCGTG
>JBQELM010000238.1:0-4225 GCA_052103915.1 Mycetocola sp.
AGCTGTACAACCGCGCCGTGTTCGACGTGCTTGAGCAGGAGAAGGGTGCGGGCCAGGCCGTGCTCTTTGCCCGCTCGGCGACCGCCGGTGGGCAGCAGATGCCGGTGCACTGGGGCGGAGACAACTCGTCAAGCTTCGAGTCCATGGCCGAGACGCTCCGCGGCGGACTGTCGTTGACGCTGAGCGGTTTTGGCTACTGGAGCCACGACATCGGCGGATTTGAGGGCAACCCGGACCCGGCCGTGTTCAAGCGCTGGCTGGCCTTTGGCCTGCTGTCGTCGCACTCGCGCCTGCACGCCTCCTCCAGCTACCGGGTGCCGTGGGCGTTTGACTCCGGTGACGAGGCGGCGGGCCAGGGTGCCGTTGAGGTGACCCGTCGCTTCACGCAGCTGAAGCTTTCACTCATGCCATACCTGTACGAGGTGGGCCGTGAGGCGCACGAGCGGGGTCTGCCGTTCATGCGGGCCATGGCTCTGGCGTTCCCCGATGACCCGTCGGCTGCCTACCTTGACCGCCAGTACATGATCGGTGATCAGCTGCTTGTTGCACCGGTGTTCAGCGCTGAGGGCCAGGTGGAGTACTACCTTCCCGCCGGCGAGTGGACCAACCTGCTGACCGGTGAGCGTGCCGCGGGTGGCGTCTGGCGTCGTGAGGTGCACGGCTTTGACAGTCTGCCGCTGTGGGTCCGTGGCGGAAGTGTCCTGGTCACCGGGTCGCGCAACGACCGGCCGGACGTTGACTACCGGGTTGACCCGCTGGTCACCGTGTACCCCGGTTTCAGTGGCGAGCGTGTGGTGCGGGTGACAAACCCTCTCGACGGCACCGAGCAGCTGCTGACCGTGACGGCGTCCTCCGCTGACGCCGAGGTGACGGTCGTGTCCTCCGACGGTGGCGAGTTCCGCGCGGCCCGTGCCGATGCAGAACCCGTCTCCAGCGTGTCAGGAACGGCGACCCTGAGCTAAGACGGCTGAGCGTACGGCAACGGCCACCACCCGGACGGGGTGGTGGCCGTTGGTCTGCCGGTGGCTAGGACTTGGTGTCGGGGAAGGGCAATTCCGACACGATCAGGTCATCGTTGGTGTCCTGCGTCTCAACCAGCTCAATCGCCTCGTCAGGGGTCTCCACGGTCGGCATGGACCCGGGCAGGGGGCGTCGCGCCGACTCCCGCATGAAGAACACCGCGATGAGCCCGGCAACCGACGTCGCCATCAGATAGAACGCGGGGGAGAGGTCATTGCCCGTTCCCTGAACGATTGCCTCCAGAATGAGCGGGGCGGTTCCGGCAAAGGCCGCGACAGCAATGTTGTATGACAGCCCCATCGCACCGTAGCGACTCGCCGTCGGGAACAGGGCGGGAAGGGACGACGCCAGGTTGGCCACGTAGAACGTGACCGGGATGGCCAGGAGCGTCAGGCCAAGCAGCGTTGACCAGATCTCACCCACGGTGAGGAACAGGAACGCCGGCAGCGACAGCACAATGGTGCTGACCGCTCCGATGGTGAGGACCAGTCTGCGGCCCACGCGGTCGGAGAGCTTGCCCGTCAGCGGGATGCAGAGCGACATCAGCACAAGGACCGGCAATGTCAGCAGGGTTCCGTGGATCTCGTCGTAGTGCAGGGTGCCGGTGAGGTACGTCGGCATGTAGGTGGTCAGGGCGTACCCCGCCGTGTTGGCTGCGGCAACAAGCACAATGGCGATGAGGAGCTCACGCCAGTAGAGGCGAATCAGACCCAGGACGCCCTGCGGTGCTCCGTCCTCGTTCTTCGCGTCGGAGTCTCTGCCCTCCTGGGCCTCCTGCGCCGCCTTAAACGCCGGGGTGTCCTCAATTTTCATGCGGAAGTAAATGGCGATCAGTCCCAGCGGACCGGCCAGGAGGAAGGGGAGCCGCCAGGCCCAGCCCTCCATGGCGTCGGGGCCGACCAGGAGCTGCAGCACGGACACAACGGCCGCGCCGAAGGCAAAACCAAAGTAGCTGCCCATATCAAGCAGGCTGGCGTAGAAACCGCGCTTCTTGTCCGGCGCGTACTCGGTGATGAAGGTTGTCGCGCCCGCGTATTCTCCACCGGTGGAGAATCCCTGGGCCAGCTTCAGCACGATCAGCAGGATGGGCGCCCAGATACCGATCACCGTGAATCCAGGCAGCACACCGATGAGGAGTGTTGATGCGGCCATCATGATGAGCGTGAAAGCAAGCACCTTCTGTCGGCCAAGACGGTCGCCAAGCTGGCCAAGAATGATGCCGCCGAGCGGCCGCGCGACGAAGGTGACGGCAAACACTCCAAGGGAGAACAGGTTCTGCACGCCAGCGTCGGCGTCAGACAGGAACACGCGCCCCATGATGACGGCGAGATAGCCGTACACGCCGACGTCGTACCACTCCATCAGGTTGCCGACCACTGTTCCGGCAACGGCCTTGCGCAGCATCGGCTTGTCGACCACCGTGACGTCGTCTACCTCAAGACGGCGCTCACGCGGTGTGCGGCGGAACAGGTTCAAAACAGCATTGACCAGTCGTGGCCGTTGCCGTTCGGTTTCCGGAACGTCGGGGGGTGTGTGTGAATTTTTCATGGGGGCGCCCGTGGCGGCCTTTCGTCATCGTCTCAGCGAACGATGTGACATTACGCCTGATCGGTGCAATTGGCGATATTCCGGCGACGACGCGCCCAGGCGGGTGCATGGCTTTTAGGCGAGTAGCGTTGTCGCGTGCACTCATCCGACCCCCCTACCCCCTCCGACGAGCTGTCCTCATCCGGCGGCTCAGCATCGGCAGCCACGTCGCCGCCTGACGCGGCGTCTGTACCGGTCTCAGCCGCCGTGCCACACTCGCGCCCCGCTCGCCGCCGCGGGCTGAGCACGGAGGACAGCGCCAGCCGGATCACCGCCTACGTGTACGGCAACATTGTTGTCCTGGCAACGCTCGTCCCGCTTGGTCAGGCGGAGGCCGAGCAGGGGCGCAGTTTTGCCATTGTGCTCGGGGTGTCCTTTGCGACGTTCCTCGCCCACGTGTTTGCCGAGTCGGCTGGACGTCGGGCACGGCGAGACACCCGACTGAGCAGGTCGGATTTCCGGTCAGAACTGCGGGACTCGGCTCCCGTGCTGAGTTCGGGTCTTGTGCCAGCCCTGGTCCTCGCCATCGCGTGGTTGACCGGGTTCCCTGGGCTGGCCGCCCAGCTGATCGCCGAAGCGTACGTTGTTCTCCGTCTCGCCTTCACCGGCGTCATCATTCAGCGCATCAGGGGCGAAGCCAGTTCCATTCGCACGATTATCGCCGGAGTTGTCCTTGCCCTTGTTGGTGCGGGAATCTCGCTGGTGAAGGTGATGCTCGGACACTAAACGACCGCCGTGCCTCGCCTCCTCACGGGCGCGGCACGGCGGTCGGACAAACCGGGGTGTGAGGTCTCCGCCGCACACGCAGACCACACACCCCGGAACCGTTGGCTAGTTGTACAGCATCCCGCCGTCAACCAGGAGCACCTGACCGGTCACGTATGCGGCACGGTCGGAGGCGAAGAAGCTCACGACACCGGCAACGTCCTCGGGCGTCTCAATGCGGCCGAGCGCAATGCTGTCCACGTTCTCCTTGAGGTTCTGACCCAGCGGCTTGCCGTTGATCTTGCTCAGCTCGGAGTCGATCAGCTCCCACATGCCCGTCCCGACGATGCCCGGTCCGTAGGCGTTGACCGTGATGCCGTGCGGAGCGAGCTCCTGGGCGGCCACCTGGGTAAGGCCACGGACGGCAAACTTGGATGCCGAGTATGCACCGAGGATGGGGAAACCCTTGATCGCGGCGATGGAGGCGGCAGAGATGATGCGCCCCTTCACCCCACGGCGGATGTATGACTCGCTCGCGGCCTGGATTCCGTAGACAACGGAGTTGACGTTGATCTGGAAGATGCGGTTCAGCTCGTCCTCTGTGATGTCAGCGATGGGCTTCACCTGCGCGATGCCGGCGTTGTTGACGATCACGTCAAGCCCACCGAGCTCGTTCTCCGCGGCGGCGACGGCAGCCTCAACGTCGGCCTTGACGGACACGTCTGCTGACACAAAAATTGCGCGGCGGCCGAGTGCTTCGATCTCGGCGACGACGCCAAGACCCTTCTCTCGCTGGAACTCCAGGTCGGCGACAACAATGTTGTGGCCGTCGGCGGCGAGGGCCAGGGCGATTCCCCGGCCAATTCCCTGTCCAGCACCGGTAACGAGGGCGACCTTGGCTTCGGTCATGTCT
>JBQELM010000239.1:0-4207 GCA_052103915.1 Mycetocola sp.
TCAGCTCTTTAGCCGCCTCCGCATCGAGGGTGCAGAGGGCGCGATCCGAGCGGACGGGGCAGCCCCACTTGATATCCGTGCCGCCGACCTCACCCCGGACTCCATCCAGGATGCCCTGGGGCAGTGGCTGGCCGCTGAACCCGCGCAGCACATCAGCGCGGTCTGCGCCTACAGCGATGACTACGCCGTCGCGCTCCTGAGCGCCATGCGCACGCACGGGCTCACCGCCCCGGACGACATCGCCGTGATTGGTGCAGACAACATCCCGCTTGGCCTCTTCACCGACCCACCACTGAGCAGCATCAACCACAACCAGGATGAGCTTGTCCACTACCTGGCCGACGTCCTCAACGCGGGAATCCAGGGTGAACCCCAACCCGTCACACCGGACCTGCACCCCAGCCTTGTTCTGCGGGAGAGCGCCTAAGGCTGACCCGGCTCTCGCCGGTGTCTCTGCGATGTGCGCTCACGGACACCGGCGTCGCGATGTTCCTCGGGCCCTAGGAATTCAGGACGACGGACAGCAGCAACAGCACCGGAACGGACGCAATGGTGGTCAGCAGAACGGTGTCGCGGGCGAGGGTCTCGCCTCGTTCGTAGCGGCTGGCAAAGTTGAACACGTTCTGCGCCGTCGGGAGCGCAGCCATCGCCACAACGGCAAACAGCTCGTGGCCGGACATGTCAAAGATGAACCGGGCAGCCAGATACGCGACCACGGGCATCAGCACGGCCTTCATAACCGTGGCAACAGCGATCTGCGCCCGACCGCTCCCAGCCTCAAAGGCCCGCTGCCCGCGCAGGGACATCCCAAACGCCATCAGCACCATCGGAATGGACGCGCCACCGATCAGCTCAAACGGCTCGTAGACCGCGTCGGGCAGCTGAATGCCGCTCACCGCCACAAGAACACCAAGCAGCGACGCGACAATGATCGGGTTCCGCACCGGCTGGAGCAGGATGTCCTTCAGCTTCGCCGAGCCCCGTGTTGTGACATCAAGCACGCCCAGGCTGACCGGGGAGAACAGCAGCAGCTGAATCAGCAGGACGGGTGCGACCAGCTGCGCGTCCCCCAGCACGTACACCGCAACGGGCAGGCCGATGTTGTTGGAGTTGACGTAGCCGCTGGCCATGGAGCCGATGATCGCCTCCGGTGCGGGCATCTTCCAGACAAAACGCGCCAACACCAGGTAGATCAGGATCATGGCCGTGGCGCTGATCAGCGCCACAAGCAGGTGTGAAGAGAACAGCTGCTTCAGGTCAGCGTGCGCCAGCACGGTAAACAACAGTGCGGGGCTTGTGACAAAAAAGGCGACCCGGTTGAGCACATAACCGGCGTGAGGCCCGCCAATTCCAACCGCGGCAATCACGTACCCCACCGCGATCACCGTGGCGATGATGCCAAAACCAATCAGTACTCCACTCACCCGTCAAGCCTAGCGGCGGCTGTGAGCGAGCCTCCTGGCTTGTGACGCGCCGCGTCGCACTGGGAAGATGGCAGCGGCGCACCCGCCGCAAAGGAGTCCCATGCAGTTCCCTGTCCTGACCACCGGTCGTCAGCGAAGAACAGACATCACCCTCACCATTCTGGTGATCCTGCTCACCATCGGTGTCACCGGTGTTGCGGCGTACGCGTCGATGTTCATCGGCATCAACACCGCAGGGTGCGATATCAACGGCGACTGCAACGGATTCCTTGTGGTCATCGGCTGGCTGGGCGGGTTGCTTGTTCCCCCGCTGATTGCGGCCGCCGGGATCGTGTTCTGCTTCCGGCTCTTCTACACCAAGCGGCGTGCGGTTGGCCTGGCGCTGCTGAGCCTGCTTGTTGTCATCGTGACCTGGCTGCTGCTTGCGCTCGTCGCCCAGCTCGGCATCCCCGGGTTCTCGCTCCGCGACCTGCTCCCCTAGCGCCGGAACACGCGCCGCAGGGTTTAACCTGTGGCGGAGGTGCCCCCGTGCTGCGCCCGCTAGCGTTACAGCATGAGCACTCCCCCGACCGAGCACTCCAGCCAACGCGACAGGGCCGTTGATGCCGGAATCGCGCTTGGACTGTTTGTTGGCGCCATCGGGAGCATGTCGCTCTACCGGATCCTCGGAATCTACAGCGACCCGGCCTCCCCGGTGTTGTCGCTGATCTGGGCCGCCGTCATCGCCCTCCCGCTCGCGCTGCGTCGCCGCTGGCCCGTCCCCGTCCTTCTGGTGGTTGCGGCCGCGTTTATGGGTGGCGGGATCGCCGAGGTTCCCGAGGTCGTGTTCTCGAACATCGCCCTGTTCCTTGCCATGTACACCGTTGGCGCATGGGAGCCCCGTCGGGCCCTGTCCCGCTGGTCACGCATCGGCGTCATTGTTGCCATGTTCACCTGGCTGATCATCACGATGTTCATCACCAGCACCTCCCCCGACTACCGCACGCCGGAGGGCCCGTCTGCCTTTGGCGTGACACCGCTATTGGCCATGCTGCTTGTCCAGTTCATGACCAACCTGCTGTACTTCGGTTCCGCCTACTTCTTTGGCGAGCGTCGCTGGCTTGCGCACTGCCAGGAAACGGAGCTGCGACAGCAGGCGGAACAGAACGCGCTCCAACGCCAGCTGATCCGGGCGCAGGCCGTGAGCCTTGAGCGGATGCGAATCGCACGACGTTGTGGCACACCACGTGTCAATGATGGGAGTGCAGGCCGGTGCCGCACGGATGGTCCTCACCACGGACCCCGACACGGCGACCCGCTCGCTGAGCGCGATCGAGCAGGGCGCACGAAGCGCCGTGACAGAGATGCACGCCCTGCTTGGCACGCTGCGCGATCCGGAGGATGAGCAGCTCACGCAGGTGGAACACGAGCACGGTGCTGCCGGGATTGCCGGACTTGTTGAGGCCGCAACAGAGACCGGAATGTCCTGCGTTTTCCGCATCGTTGGCACTCCGCGACCCGTACCCGCGGTAATCGACACCACCCTGTTCCGCGTGGCGCAGGAGGCGTTGAGTAATGCCAGAAAACACGGCGACGCCAACACCGAGGTTGATGTTCGTCTTCGTTTTGACGATGGCGATGGCAATGGCGATGGCGTTGGCCGCCATGATGACGTCAATAGTGGCGGCTCGGGCGGCCGCAGGAGCAGCGGCGGCTCCCCCATCGGCGAGCGGGCTGTTGAGCTTGAGATCAGCAACACCGGTGGCCAGGTTCAGCGACGCCGCTCGGGGGGCTTTGGGCTGATCGGCATGGCTGAACGGGTAGACGCGGCGGGCGGCACCCTGTACACGGGGCCACGCCGGAGTGGCGGTTTCCTTGTCCGCGCGCGTTTTCCGCTCACCCCACGCACCGACTGACAGACTGGAAAACAACGATGACACCCCAGACGCCCCACCTCTCTGCCCCCGATGGGTCCCCCATCCGCGTGCTGCTTGTTGACGACCACGAACTGGTCAGAACGGGCTTCAGCGTGATCCTTGGCGCACAGCCTGGAATTGTTGTGGTCGGCGAGGCGAGGACAGGGACGGAAGCCGTCGCGCAGACCGCAGCGCTCTCTCCCGATGTGATCTGCATGGACGTGCAGATGCCGGAGCGTGACGGGCTCAGCGCCACCAGAGAAATCGTCGCGGAGTTCACCTCTCGGGTGATCATTCTGACCACGTTTGACCGTGACGACTACCTCTTTGAGGCGCTGTCGGCGGGCGCGAGCGGGTTCCTGCTGAAGAACTCAGCGCCGGAGGAACTGATCAGGGCAGTTCGTGTGGTCGCGGCGGGTGACGCGTTGCTCGCGCCGGAGGCCACACGGCGGGTCCTGAGCCGGTGGGGCGCGGGCGCTCCCGCGGTTCCGACAGCCGAGACCGGGCCGGCGGATGCGGCCGCGGGGATGAGCAGCACCGGGGCCATGTCCGGCAGCACGGGCGGCGGCACGGGCGGCGCCGAAGCTCTCCCCTCCAGGACTGACGGCGAAACACAGCGCGTGCTTGAATCCTTGACCGCCCGCGAGCGTGAGGTGCTCCACCTGGTGGCTGACGGCCACTCCAATCAGGAGATCGCCGATCAGCTTTTCCTTGGACCAGCCACCATCAAGACCCATGTCTCCAATGTGCTTCTGAAGCTGGGTGTCCGTGACCGTGTGCAGGCCGTCATCTTTGCGCACCGCAACGGGATTGCGGGGTAGCCACCCAACGGACCAACGGGCCAACGGGCCAACGGGCCAACGGGCCAACGGGCCAACGGGCCAACGG
>JBQELM010000240.1:0-4203 GCA_052103915.1 Mycetocola sp.
ACTGTGAGGTGTTTGACGTGATCAGGTTGTTCGGCACATCACTCGTTGCACCGGACAGGCTCAGGCGGTAGCCAGCAACGCTCGTTCCACTGGGGCAACCCGCGTACGGTGTCCACGAGATCGTGACCGTGCTTCCGGCCTCAACACCACCGTTGACCATCGGCGATACAGCCGGTGTCTCTGTTGGTGCATCAACGGTTGGCATGTCTCCGTACACGGTGACCGTGACGGTTGTGCCAGCGGTCAGACGACCAACCGGGTTGATGTCGATGACGGTGTTGACCTGGTCCGAGTTCTGCGCAGCCGAACCAACCTCGCGGTTGACGCTCAGGTTGTACGGTGCGGCCTGCAAGGTGTCGCGAACCTGGTCAAAGGACTGACCAATGAACTCACTCGCGTTGAGCATCGGGACCTCTGGAGTGGTCTCCGTCGGCTCCGGCTCCGGCTCCTCCGTCTGGTCAGGAGTCTCCACCGGTGTGGGAGCAGAGGACGTCGGAGTGGTGGGTGCCGGCGTCGGTTCCTTGTTGCCGAAGAGCGTAAACAGCGTCCCACCGAGGACAAGAACCAGAATCGCCACAAGGGCGATCAGCGGCCAGGTCCAGGGGCTGCGCTTCTTCTTGGCACCCTCCTCGTCCTCACCCTCCTCGCCGTCAATGACGTCCTGAGCCGCCGTGGCGGTAGCACTCTGTCCTGCGGTGAGCAGCATGGTGGCGTCGTCGTTGCCCGTGGGCAGCAGGGTGGTCGCGGCACCGGTGACCAGGCCCGTTCCCACAGCCGGAACGGCCACGGTTGCAGCCTCAATGTCACCGCGGCGCAGTGCCTGCGCCGCGCGAGCAACGTGGGCGGCAGAGGACGGACGATCAGAGGGCTTCTTAGCGATCATCGAGATCACAAAGTTGCGTACCGGCTCACTGACGGTCACCGGCAGTGGCGGCGGCGCGTCGTTGATCTGCGCCATCGCAATCGCGACCTGGCTCTCACCGGTGAACGGACGCTTACCGGCCAGAGCCTCGTAGGCGACGATACCGAGGGAGTAAATGTCTGTTGTGGGTGACGCCGGGTGGCCGGATGCCTGCTCAGGGGACAGGTACTGAACAGTACCCATGACCTGGCCTGTTGCGGTCAGCGGAACCTGATCCGCGATCCGGGCGATACCGAAGTCGGTGATCTTGACCCGACCCTCCGGCGTGATCAGCAGGTTGCCCGGCTTGATGTCACGGTGGACAAGACCGGCGGAGTGCGCGGCCTGGAGTGCCGCGGCCGTCTGAGCGACGATGTCAAGAACCTTGTCGGTGGAGAGCACGTGCTCCCGCTCCAACACCGTTGACAGGGGTTCGCCGGGGACAAGCTCCATCACAAGGAAAGCACTGCCGTCTTCCTCGCCGTAGTCAAATACGTTGGCAATGCCCTCGTGGTTGACGAGTGCAGCGTGCCTGGCCTCGGCGCGGAAACGCTCAAGGAAACCGGGGTCGCCCAGGTATTCGTCCTTGAGGATCTTGAGAGCGACGGTTCGGCCGATGACCAAATCGGTCGCCTTCCACACCTCTCCCATACCGCCAATAGCGATGCGGGATTCCAGCTCGTAGCGTCCCCCAAAGGTGAGTCCAGCTGTGGGTCTCATTTGTTCAGCACCGCCTCTATCACTTTCTTTGCAATTGGCGCAGCGACAATGTTTCCTGAGCTGTGGTAGCCCAGGTTTGCATCGTTTTCAATCACCACGGCCACAGCGACCTCGGGGGTCTCAGCAGGCGCAAACCCGGTAAACCACAGCGTGTACGGATTGTCATCACCGTTCTGCGCTGTGCCCGTTTTTCCGGCCACATCAACCCCCTCTATCTTGGCATTGTTTGACTGACCATTCGCCACACCGTTGACCATGACCTCGTTCAACATCGAAGCCACTTCGGGGGTGAAAGCCGTCGAGAATTCTGTTGGCTCCGTCGTTTCAAGAGCTTGAAGGTTGCTGCCGGTGACCCGGTCAACCAGGGTCGGTGACATCACCTTGCCGCCGTTGGCCACGGCAGCCGACACCACGGCCATCTGCAGGGGCGTGGCGCGGACGTTCATCTGACCAAACGCGCTCAGACCGGTCTCGGCCTCGCTGTTGGTGTTTGGGTAGGTGGACGCGGTGGTCTCCGTCGGGATGTCAAAGGCCTGGTTAAAGCCAAGCTTCTCTGCCATCTCCTTGATCTTGTCGTCACCCAGGCGCATGCCGAGCTCGGCCAGCGGGACGTTACAGCTCTGCCTGATCGCCTCACGAATGGTGGCGGTCTCGCCGCTTCCGCAGGTGGTGCGCGTCCAGTTGTAGACGGTTGCGGAGCTGCCATGGAGGGTGAGCGATGCGGGGTTGGGCAGTGTGGAATAGGGCGTGTACTCGCCGGTGGCAAATTCCGCCGCCGCAACAACGATCTTGAAAGCGGAACCGGGAGGGTTCAGATTGCCGCCGGTTGCCCTGTTGAACAGCGGCTGCGACGGCTCATTGATGAGCTCGTTATACGCGGCAATGACGTCCTCAGAGTTGTGGCTCGCCAGACGGTTGGGGTCGTACCCGGGGCTGGTTGTCATGGCCAGGATTCGACCCGTTGATGGCTCGATCGCGATGATGCCGCCCTGCAGATCACCCAGTGCCTCCGAAGCGGCCTTCTGAATGTCTGGGTCGATGCTGGTCTCCACCGCAGCGCCCGCGGGATCCTGATCGGTGACAATACGATTCAGCGAGTCAAGGAACTGCGTGTTCGACGTTCCGGAGAGGTAGTCGTTCATCGACTGCTCCAGGCCGGACGACCCCTGCGTCTGGTTGAAGTACCCGGTGATGGGGGCGTAGAGCTCACCCTCCGGGTAGGTGCGCGCAAACTTGTACCGGTCGTCGCTTGGTACGGACTCGGCGATGACCGTGTCGCCCGCCAGGATCGGTCCGCGTTCAACGCCGTAGCTGTCGTACAGCGTGCGGGTGTTGCGGCCATCGGCGGCCAGCTGATCCGCCTGGAACACCTGAATCAGCGTTGTTGAGACCATCAGGGCCACAAACATGGCCAGAACAACAACACTGATGCGCTTCAATTGGACGTTCATGCGGCGGCTCCCACCATTGGACCCGGTTTACGGACGCTGTCGCTGAGCCTCAGCAACAGCGCGACGATGATCCAGTTGGCCACAAGCGACGACCCACCGGCCGCGAGGAACGGCGTGGTCAAACCGGTCAGAGGGATCACGCGCGTGACACCACCAACCATGATGAATACCTGCAGCGCGATGGTGAAGGAGAGACCAACCGCAAGCAGTTTCATGAAGTCGTCCTGGGCAGTGAAGCCGATGCTCACACCACGGGCAACCAGGATCAGATAGAGGCCAAGCAGCGCCATGACGCCGGCAAGACCCAGCTCCTCACCAAGACTGGCGAAGATGTAGTCGCTCTCCGCCAACGGGGTGATATCAGGCCGACCCTGACCAAGCCCCGTGCCGACAAGACCGCCGTGGGCCAGGCCAAAGATGCCCTGAACAAGCTGGTGGCTTCCGCCCCACGCCTCGTACTGGTCAGGGTTGAACGCATCAAGCCAGTTGCGGAACCGGCCGTTGACGTAGCTGAGGGTCTGGCTGGCGACAATGGCTCCGCCAACAAAGAGCGTCATGCCGATGAGGACCCAGCTGGTTCTGCCCGTCGCCATGTAGAGCATGATCACAAACATGCCGAAGTACAGCAGTGCTGTTCCGAGGTCACGCTGGAACACGATGACCGCCATCGAGAGGAGCCAGATCACCAGGATCGGGCCCAGGTCACGGAGGCGGGGGAAACGCATGCCGATGAAGGTTTTACCCACCATGGACAGGCTCTCCCTGGTGCGAACCAGATAACCGGCGAAGAAGATCGCGAGGGCGATCTTGGCGACCTCACCCGGCTGGAACGTCATGACATCGCCGATGCCGATCCATACCTGGGCACCGTTGACGTTGCGGCCCAGGCCGGGGATCAACGGCAACAGCAGCATGACGACGGCGATGAGGCCAAACACGTAGGTGAAGCGGTGCAGGACGCGGTAGTTCTTCAGTAGAGCGATGACAACGATGGCACCGACCATCGCGATGGCGCTCCACACGATCTGGCGGGTGGAGGCGGCGCCCCAGCCGGTCAGGTCCTTGGCGATGTCAATGCGGTAGATCTCGGCGATGCCGATGCCGTTGAGTGCAACCGTCACCGGGAGCAGG
>JBQELM010000241.1:0-4180 GCA_052103915.1 Mycetocola sp.
GAGCCACCTGCTCATCGTTGGTGCGCTCTCGGTTGTTGTTCTTGTCGTCTCCATCCGGGTGCTGTCGCCCGGTGTGGGAAAAACGGTGCGCGGTGGTGCGGATGCGGCGGCGGAACCACCCCAGAAGCTGGGCTCGCTGCTGCGGGACAGCCGTCTGCTGATCATCGGGGCCGTGGTCCTGGCCATGGCACTGGCCGAGGGAACGGCCAACGACTGGCTGCCGCTTGTCATGGTTGACGGGCACGGTTTTGACGCGACCCTCGGCTCCGTTGTGTACGCCCTCTTCGCCGCGTCGATGACCAACGGGCGCTTCTGCGGCGGCTGGTTCATTGCCCGCTACGGTCGCGCGGCCGTGCTGTGCGCAAGTGCGATCGCCGGTGCCATCGGCCTGGCCATCGTGATCTTTGTGGACAACCAGCTGGCGGCCGGTGCGGCCGTGGTGCTGTGGGGTCTTGGTGCCTCACTTGGGTTCCCCGTTGCGCTCAGCGCGGCCGGAGCCTCCGGTGCCAACAGCGCAGCCAGGGTCTCGCTGGTGGCCACGGTTGGCTACATTGCGTTCCTTGTTGGCCCTCCGGCGCTTGGGTTCCTCGGTGAGCACTACGGGCTCCGTGGTGCGCTGATCTTCCCGCTTGTGTTGGTGGCGCTTGCGGCGGTTCTTGCGCCCCGCATCGAGAGCAAGGAACCCGAGCTGGTCGCGCCGAAGGTGTGAGCTGGTCCCGGACGGGTGGTCCGGTCACGGTGGTGCGCCCCGTGCTCGGACTCGTGCTGCGCTCACGCGCGGACAGTGGCCGCGGCAAAACCCGGTGCGGAGTTCCCTGAGGCAGCCGCCGATGCGTACATTGGACCGGGGGCATGTCCATCTGACCAAGGAGCGCTCAGCCATGCACAACTCACCCGTATCCGCCACGATTCGTGCGGCCCACGCCGCAACACGGGCGTCGTTGCCGTTTGAGGACACCACCGACGTCGAGAACGCGGACCGAGGATTCATCGCGGCGTACGAGCCAGCCGTCGTGCACGCCGCCGACGGACGCGTGGTGTGGGACAACAGCAGCTACGACTTCCTCCAGGGTGACGCTCCCGACACCGTCAACCCGAGCCTGTGGCGGCAGTCGATCCTGGCGTCCAAGCACGGGCTGTACGAGGTTGTTGAGGGCATCTACCAGGTGCGCGGGCTTGACCTGTCCACGATCACCTTCATTGAGGGTGACACCGGCGTGATCGTCGTTGACCCGCTGATCTCAACGGAGACGGCCGCGGCAGCCGTGGCGCTGTACCGCGAGCACCGGGGCGACCGGGCCGTTGTCGCTGTGATCTACACGCACTCTCACGTTGACCACTTTGGTGGCGTGCTGGGGGTGGCGTCGCAGCGGGATGTCGACGCGGGGCTCATCGAGATCATCGCGCCGGAGGGCTTTGTTGAGCACGCCGTGTCTGAGAACGTCTATGCCGGAACAGCCATGGCCCGCCGGGCTGGCTACATGTACGGCGCGGCGCTTGAGCGTGGACCGCACGGCTCCGTCGGCGCTGGCCTTGGGCAGACAACCTCAACGGGTGAGGTCGGCCTGATCGTGCCAACCGTTGAGATCACCACAACCGGCCAGCTCTACACCGTCGACGGCGTGGAGTTTGAGTTCCAGATGGCGCCGGGGACCGAAGCGCCAACGGAGATGCACTTCTACCTTCCGGGGTTCAGGGCCCTGTGCATGGCGGAGAACGCCACCCACACCCTGCACAACCTGGTCACGCTCCGCGGGGCACTCGTCCGTGACCCGCACGTGTGGGCGCGCTACCTGACCGAGGCCATCACGGCGTTTGCTGATCGCAGCGACGTGGCCTTTGCCTCCCACCACTGGCCCACCTGGGGGAGCGCACAGATCCGCGACTTCCTGACCACCCAGCGTGACGTGTACGCCTACCTGCACGACCAGACGCTTCGGTACATCAACCGGGGCTACACGGGTGCTGAGATCGCCGAACTGATTGAGTTGCCGCCCGCGCTTGACTCCGCGTGGAATGCGCGCGGCTACTACGGTTCCGTGTCCCACAACGTGAAGGCCATCTACCAGCGCTACATGGGCTGGTTTGACGCCAAC
Organism: Mycetocola sp.; assembly: GCA_052103915.1. Lineage (GTDB taxonomy): Bacteria > Actinomycetota > Actinomycetes > Actinomycetales > Microbacteriaceae > Mycetocola_B. Next base: position 2,097 of record JBQELM010000241.1, read on the forward strand.
CCCGCACGGCTGTGGCCGCACCCGCCCGCTGAGCAGGCGAAGCGGTATGTGGCGGCTATCGGTGGTATCGATCGTGTTGTGGAGCTGGCGTCAACCGCGTATGACGAGGGCGACTTCCGCTGGGCGGCGACGCTGCTGGACAACGCGATCTTCACCGATCCGGAGCACGTGGCGGCAAGCGAGCTGTACGCTGCCACCCTTGAGCAGCTGGGATATGGAGCAGAAAATGCGACCTGGCGGAACTTCTTCCTGTCGGGGGCGAAGGAGCTGCGCGAGGGTAACTTCGGGACCCCAACGGCGGCGGGCTCGGCCACGATGGTGGCGCAGCTGACCCCAAGTCACATTTTTGATGCGCTGGCCATCGCGATTGACGGACCACGCGCCTGGGACCTTGATCTTGAACTGAACGTCACGCTCAGTGACCGGGACACCACCCACGTCCTGACCCTGCGCAACGGTGTACTCATTCACACGGAAGCCCCACGCAGCGTCACGGCGCGGGCGTCGGTGACTCTGAGCAAGGCGCGACTGCTGGCCCTGCTGGCCGGAGATGCGACCTCTGCGGGTGTGGACATCACCGGTGACCCGGCTGAGCTGACGGCGTTGCTCGGTGTGTGCGACGCGGGCGATCCGAATTTCGCCATCGTCACGCCGTAGAACAGACGGCTCTGGCCGGGACGGCGCACCCCGTCCCGGCCAGATCCAGATCCTGCAACCGTCACCCTGGACACTCAGGGTGACGGGTTCCGCGGTGGAGCCTAGGCTCCCCAGCCCGCCTGCGTTCCGCCCACACGGTCGGCAGCGATGGACTCCTGGTATCCGCTGGCCGCGTAGGCGGCCATCGGGTCGCGCGGCAGTCCGCGGCTCTCGCGCCAGTCGGCGAGCGGGCCACGAACGTCGGTGTAGAAGGCATCCATGAGGATGTCGTTTGCGCCAAGGACGTCTCCGTTGTCCTGAGCGACGGTGAGGGCCTCGCGGTCAACCAGGAGGGCACGAGCGGTCATCTCCTGCACGTTCAGCACGCTGCGGATCTGGCCGGGGATCTTGTCCTCAACGTTGTGGCACTGGTCAAGCATGAACGCAACGGGGGAGTCATCGTCCAGGCCGCCGCCGCGGACGACCTCGACCAGGATGCGGAACAGCTGGAACGGGTCGGCTGCACCAACGATGAGGTCGTCGTCGGCGTAGAAGCGCGAGTTGAAGTCAAAGGAGCCGAGCTTTCCGAGCCGGAGCAGCTGGGCAACGATGAACTCAATGTTGGTTCCCGGCGCGTGGTGACCGGTGTCCAGGCACACGAGCGCCCGGTCGCCGAGGGCGCTGACGTGGGCGTAGGAGGTGCCCCAGTCCGGAACATCGGTGTGGTAGAACGCCGGCTCAAAGAACTTGTACTCAAGGACAAGGCGCTGCTCGTCGCCCAGGCGCGCGTAGATCTTTGCCAGACTGTCGGCCAGTCGGTCCTGGCGGGAGCGGATGTCGCCCTGGCCGGGGTAGTTGGTGCCGTCGGCGAGCCAGATTTTGAGGTCCTGGCTTCCGGTGGCGTCCATGACGTCGATGCACTCGAAGTGGTGGTCGATGGCCTTCTGGCGAACGGCCGGGTCACTGTGGGTGAGGGAGCCGAACTTGTAGATGTCGTCCTGGAAGGTGTTGGAGTTCACCGTTCCGAGAGTGACGCCCAGGTCCTCCGCGGTCTTTCGCAGGGCGTTGTAGTCGTCAACCTTGTCCCACGGAATGTGCAGGGCAACCGACGGTGACAGCGCTGTGTAGCGATTCACCTGTGCGGCGTCGGCCAGCTTCTCCTGGATGGTGCGCGGAGTGCCGGGGGTGCCAAAGACCTTAAAGCGGGTGCCGGAGTTACCGAACGCCCAGCTGGGGAGTTCGATGGCCTGCGTGGCCAGCCGGCCGGTGATGTCAGAGAACGCCGTCATTGTCTGGTCTGCCGTTTCTTGTTGCTCGGGACATTCGCGGGTGCGGATCGTCGGTGATCCCCGCTATGAATCGTTTCAATAAACGGTAGTCGCCCGAGTGGATTCGGTCAAGCGCGAGTGCTCACGCGTGCCGGGATGCAGGCCGGGGTGGCGCGGTCG
>JBQELM010000242.1:0-4158 GCA_052103915.1 Mycetocola sp.
GTCGATGGGCTCAACAAGCAGGTTCGCTGACTCGATGGCCAGCTCAATGCCTCGCTCGAAGTAGTCCTGGTCGCCAACCTTGGCGAGCTGACGAATCAGCTGAGCCTTGTCGGTTGAGGAGATGTAGTTGATGCCAACGGCTTCTCCCAGTCCGTCAACGACCGTCTTTGAGAGTTCGGAGATGAAGCCTTCTGCCGTTGTCCGGTACTTGACCTCTTCATCAGAGACGGTCGCCGTGTTGACGGTGACAAACGAACGGTCTTCGGCAATGGACGGGCGGACACGCTCGAGCAGACGCGGGTCAAAAACAACGTCGCCGTTCATCCACAGCACTCCGCCGGTGCCGCTGGCGTTCAGTGCACGGAGCAGGCTCTTGGAGGTGTTGGTCTGGTCGTACTGCTCGTTGTAGACAAAGTTGGCGTCTGGAAACGCTTCAACAATGTGCTCAAGCTTGTATCCCACAACGATGGTGACGGAGGTGCGCGGGCCAAATGCGTGGTGAATGTTGTCGAACTGCTGCTGCATGATGGTGCGGCCGTCGCTTAGTTCGGTGAGAGGTTTGGGGAGGCTGCGGCCGAGGCGGCTGCCCATGCCAGCGGCGAGGATGACGACCTGGGGGGCCATTGAACACTCCTTCAGTCAGTGATGCGCCGGTGGTCAGGCGCGTGATCGGAGTTCACGAGTTGTTCGACGTTCGGCAATGCTTGAGCCGTTACATCGTGCGACACTCCGCTCAACAGGCTAACCTGACGCCGGATTTTTCGTCGGAATCTCACCCCGGATGTTGCGGATTCGTGACACGTCGCTCGGCGCAGAGGCTAAATCGGGTATGTTCACGCGGACGAACTTGATAGATTCGTACAAGAGGAGTGGACGCTGAGCGTTGGACTGCGTGATCCGCGGTTGTGCTCACTCGGACCATCCCCTTTTGATCATTGACTCCCCGAGTCGCGCTCGGGCGGTAAGACAGGTGACGTGACTACAGGCAACGACACAAACGGCGTGGATTCCTCCACGCCCGGGGACGCTTCGCAATCGGCGTCGGCTCCGGTATCGAGTCCACAGCAGGAGCAGGGTTCCGCGGCATCCAGTTCGCGCGCGGATAACCCTGCGGCGTCGCCCGCCGCCGCGAAGAAGCCAGCAACGAAGTCTGCTGCCTCTCAGCGCTCGACGGGTGGGGCGGCAAAGGCTGCGCCGAAGAAGAGGACGCCGTCCACGTCCGCGAAGAAGACTGGCACTGGATCAGGTGCGGCGAAGAAGACAACCGCTGCTGCAACCACGTCCACGTCGGGTTCGGGGGCCCAGGCCGCCAGTGCCAAAGCTGGGACACCGGATTCCCCGTCAACGTCGGGTACTCGGGCTCAGAGCGCGGCCTCAAAAACGTCGGCGAAGTCAACGACAGCGCGAGCCTCATCGTCGCGCACCACGAAGTCCACGTCAGCTGCGGCGTCGACCACATCAGCAGGCGCGACCCCGTCGGCCACTAAGTCAGCCGGTTCAAAGCCTTCCGCAGCCAAAACAGCGTCTACAAAGCCTTCCGCAGCTAAATCAACTGCTGCAAAATCAACGGCGACGAAGTCCGCTGCCGTGAAAGCACCCACTGCAAAGGCGGCCACTGCAAAGGCGGCCACTGCGAAGAAGACGACGTCTAAGACGTCGGCTTCACCGTCCTCACCCGCAAAGGCGACCGCGGCGAAGACCCCGTCGGCGAAGACCACGTCGGCAAAGACCACTGCGTCGAGGACCGCCTCGACAAAGACGACTGCGGCAAAGTCTGCGTCGGCAAAAACAACGGCATCGGAGTCCACAGCACAGACTGCCGTGACGCAGGCCTCGTCACCAGAGAAGACAACGGGTACCGTGACGTCTCAGACGGCTGAGGCGTCCGACGTCACCGAAGCGGCGCAGACAACGTCACAATCCGACGCGGCGCAGAAGGCGCCAAAGACTGAGACGGTGAGCGCTCCACCCGCCGTCTCAGCCACAGAACCATCCTCGGATCCGTCGAGCAGTGATGTCACGGCGGGGCCTGCGGAGACCTCCGTGCCCGCTGGCGCGGCGCGGGGCAACTGGTTCACACGCCTCATGGGTGTTGTCACTCGCACGGCGCCGACCGCCGTGTCTGAAGCGTTGGCTTCGGAGTCCACAGAAGACAACGTGATTGTTGTCAGGGGACTGCAGAAGAGCTTCGGTGAGACGATCGCCGTTGACGGGATTGACCTGACTGTCCGCCGCGGCACATTTGCGGGAATCGTTGGCCCCAACGGGGCGGGAAAGACAACAACGCTCTCGATGATGACCGGTCTGCTTCGTCCGGACTCGGGTGACGTCGCTGTTAACGGTGTCGCCGTCTGGGACGATCCGGAGCGGGCAAAGCGCATGCTTGGTGTTCTTCCCGACCGGTTGAGATTGTTTGACCGGCTGACGGGCGCTCAGCTCATCTACTACGCCGGTGTCCTTCGTGGAGTTGATGCGGCAACGGTTCGTGCCCGGATTCCCGAACTGGCGCAGGCCTTTGGCATTGTTGAAGCCATTAACCGTCCGGTGTCTGACTACTCGGTTGGTATGGCCAAGAAGGTTGCACTTGCGTCTGCCATGATTCACTCACCGCGAGTGCTTGTGCTCGACGAGCCGTTTGAATCGATGGATCCCGTGTCCACGGCAACAGTGGTCGACGTCCTGAAGAAGTACGTGGAGCACGGTGGCACGGTTGTGCTTTCCAGCCACAGCATGGACCTCATTGCCCGGGTGTGTGATGACGTCGCGATTATTGTTGACGGCGACGTTCTTGCTGCTGGAACCGTCGCTGAGGTCAGTGCCGGCGGCAGCCTGGAGGAGCGTTTCCTCGCTCTTGTTGGCGGAGCACAGACGGCGGAGGGGATGGAATGGTTGCACACCTTCTCCGACTAAGCATTGCCCAGCGATTTGCTGCCCTCAGGTCCCGGTCAGCACTTGTTGTCCTTCTGTCGCTTCTCCTGCTTGTTGGTGCCGTTGTGGTCCTGGTGTCGGTTGGTCTGACACTGCGTGAGGCCTCGGCTGACGTCAGCCACGCCATTATTGTGGCGCTTGGATCGTTTGTTGTTCTGGGCACCGCGGTGATTCCGTTCCTTAACGCCGCGGACGATCCGCTTGATCCCCGGCGATTTGCTGTCTACGGCCTGAGAGGGCTCACCCTCGCTGTTGGGACGGCACTCGGCGGGCTGTGGAGTGTTCCGGTCTTCCTCGGGCTTGGGCTCACCGTGCTCATGCTGATCGTTTGGTCGTCGACTGCTGGAGCTATTCCGGTCGTGATCGTTGGGGGCCTACTCGGGATTGCCACCCTCGCCCTCGTGAACAGGATCGCTGTCGCGACCGCGTCGCGTCTGCTCCCCAAACGTCGCGGACGCTCTCTTGTGGTCCCGCTCGCCTTGATCGGTGTTCTTTTTGTTGGGCCTGCGCTCCTTCTTCTGGCCGACGTTCAAAGCGACAGCGCTGACGCGGGAGCGTTTGGTGCGATTGCCACAGTGGTCGCCTGGACTCCTTTTGGAGCAGCGTGGTCGTTGCCAGGTGACGTTGCTCAGGGCATGACCGGGGCGTTCATCGGTCAGCTTGTCATCCAGGTCGTTGCCCTCGCCCTGCTCTGGGCGGTGTGGGCATTTGTTGTCATTCGCTCAACCGTTGAGATGCGTCGTGATGCTCCCGGCCGTACCGGTGCGGGGCTCGGCTGGTTTGATGTCCTGCCTGGCAATGGTTTTGGCGCGGTTGCAGCGCGCTCGTTGAACTATTGGACCTCTGACCGCAGGTACTGGGTTCCACTTGTGGCGATTCCGTTGATCCCGCTTCTAATGATTCCGCCGCTGGCGATCGCCGGCGTCCCGATGAACGTTGTTGCCCTCATTCCACTTCCGTTTATCGTCATGCTCATGGGGTGGCAGATCCACAACGACATCGCACTTGATTCTTCGGCGCTGTGGCTGCACGTCTCATCCGGAGTCAGCGCTGTTTCCGACAGGTGGGGGCGGAACATTCCCGTCCTGATCCTCGGTGCGATCGTGATTGGTGCGGGCTCGGCCCTGACGGCATTCCTGTACGGTGACTGGGGTGTTCTGCCCGCGGTTGTTGGCGTAGCAAGCGGCCTGTTCCTGACCGCGGTCGGAGTTGGGTCGTACTTTTCAGTCC
>JBQELM010000243.1:0-4108 GCA_052103915.1 Mycetocola sp.
TGGAGTCCGGATGGGCTTGGCCGCGCGGCTTATCGGTGACGGTGTGCCGATTGGTGCGGCGGCGCACCGCTGCGGGTATGCCACGGCGAGCGCTTTTTCTGCGGCGTTCAAGGATCGATTTGGGGTCACGCCGCGTCAGTACGGGGCGAGGGTCGCGTCCGATCCGGCGCTTCAGCTGTACTGGCGCTGACCTGTTCCGCTGTCCCCCAAACGAGGGGTGACGTTTTCGCGACACAAGTCGTCGCTTTTGCAACACAGGCTGACGCCTGCTCGCCCTAGCATCGTTCTGTTAGGTGAGGATCACCTAATATCTGCCGCATGGTTGCGGCATCACCCACCCCGCATCACCCACCCTGCACAGAGGAGAACAATGCCGCACGCCTTCGCGCGCCACACCACACGACGGGGGACAGGGCTTGTCGCCCTCGCCGTCGCAGCGGTCCTGACCATCACCGGTTGTGCCCCGACCTCCGGGGACACCGCCTCCACTCCCGAGGCCACCGACGGCGTCGTTATTGAGCACGCACACGGCTCAACCACCATTGCCGAAAAGCCCGAACGCATTGTTGCCCTCGGCTGGATGAGCCCCGACGTTGTCGCAGCGCTCGGCACCAACCCGGTGGGAATCGAGGAGGTCTGGGGTGCGGGCGAGAGCGGCTACCAGCCCTGGTTTGAAGACTTCGTCACTGAGGAGTACGGCGATACCCCTGAGATCATTCCCTACACCGACGAGGGTCCCAACTACGAGGCCATCAAGGCGCTCAAGCCCGACCTGATCATCAACCTGTACTCGGGGATGTCAGACGTTGAATACGAGCGTGCCTCGGAAATCGCACCAACCATTCCCTACATCGAGGGTCCGTGGGACCCGGGGACATGGGAAGACATGACCCGCACCATCGGCACGGCCATGTGGGAGGAGGACAAGGCGGAGCAGCTGATCAGCGAAACCGACGACCTCATCTCCACCCTCGCTGATGAGCACCCCGAATTTGACGGCAAAACCTTCGTCTGGGGCCTGACCCTGAACGAGGGAGGAACCGACCTGGGTGTGTACCTGAAGTACGACCCGCGCGTGCGCATCACCGAGGCCCTTGGCTTTACCTCAACCTCGTCGATGGATACCTTCCTGTCCACCGCTGAGGGTGACAACTGGTACACCGGTGTCAGCCTGGAGAAGCTCTACGACGTGGAGGCCGACCTCTTTGCCGCCTGGGGGAGCAGCGTTGCCGAGGGCGAGTACACGGTCGACAACAAGATCGTGTCGCGCTGGAACCCGATCGAGAACAACGCCTACGTGATCTACTCCGATGCTGCTGATGCGTCGGCGATTAGTGCTCCGACGGTGCTGTCGCTCAAGTACATCCTCCCCACCTACGTTGACGACCTGGCGGCTGCCCTTGAGGGCAAGCCGACCATCTCGGGCGAGTGAGGTCAGAGGTGTCCTCGCCGTCCCCGCAGCCGGTGACCCCGGTTGCCGGGGGCAGCGCCGACGCCTCACCCGGCGGCGCGGAGCAGAACCACTCACGTGGTGACGCACCGCGCCGCACCGGGGTGCGGGTGCTTGGGCTTGGTGTGGCAGTACTCCTGCTTCTGGCGGCGGCCATCGCCTCGTTGGCCATCGGCAACCGCGCCATTGACCCCGGCACCGTCCTGGCCGCCCTTACCTCCTATGACGACGCCAACCCGCTGCACCTGATGGTTGCCGAACTGCGTGTTCCGCGCACGCTGCACGGAATTGTGGTTGGTGCCGCCCTCGCCGTCTGCGGTGCACTCATCCAGGCGTTCACCCGCAACCCGCTGGCCGATCCGGGAATCCTTGGCGTCAACGCGGGAGCATCCTTCGCTGTGGTCCTCGCGGTCGCCGTTTTTGGTCTCACCACACCGGGATCGTATGTTCCGTTTGCGCTGCTCGGTGCGCTTGTTCTGACGGTTTTGGTGTACGCGCTTGGATCGTTTGGGTCGTCCGGCCCCACGCCCATGAAGCTGACGCTCGCTGGAGTCGCCCTCGGGGCTGCGTTCACCGGTTTCACCACGGCGATTGTTCTCCAGGACAGGGGAACACTTGATGTCATGCGCTTCTGGGGTGTTGGCTCCATCGGTGGCAGGACCATCGACCAGCTGAGCTGGGCCGCTCCGCTGATTGCCGTTGGGCTTCTGCTCGGCCTGATCAGCGCCAGATCCCTCAACGCCCTTGCCCTGGGCGACGACCTGGCCCAGGCGCTGGGTGCGCGCATCGTGATGACCCGCATCACCGTGATCATCGCGGTCACGCTGCTCGCCGGAACAAGCGTCGCTGCCGCCGGACCCATAGCCTTTGTTGGCATCATGATCCCGCACATGGTCCGCTGGTTCACCGGACCAGACCAGCGCTGGGTGATCAGCTACTCGCTTGTGGTCGGGCCAACGTTTTTGCTTCTAGCCGACATCCTCGGCCGCGTTGTGCTGCCGAGCGGTGAGCTCAGGGTTGGCATTGTCACGGGTCTCCTTGGTGCCCCCGTCCTGATTGCCCTCGTCAGACGAAAGCAGGTGAGTGGACTGTGACGACCACGGAATCTCAACAGCCACACTCCAGCGATCCCGCAACCACGCGTACATCGGACTTGGCCACGGAACCCATCAACTTTGGTCGCCGGTTCTATCAGCTCGACACCAGCCGCATTGCCGCCCGTGTTCCGGTCAGGACTGTGATCGTGTGCGCCGTTCTGGTGGTTGTCATCATCGCGGCCGGAATCGCAACGATGACCATTGGTGCGTACGAGGTCAGCTTCCCCGCCGTCATCCGCGCCATTGTTGACCCGTCAAGTGATGAGGACATCAGACAGGTTGTGTTTGAGTGGCGGCTGCCCCGGGTGCTTTTTGCTGTGCTGTGCGGCGCTGCGCTTGCCCTATCGGGTGGAATCTTCCAGTCCCTGACCCGCAACCCGCTGGGTTCACCAGACATCATCGGTTTTGGAATCGGTGCTCAGTTTGGTGTGACACTGACCATGATCGTCCTAAACCTCAACACCTACATGTTCAAGGCGGCCGGTGCCCTGGTTGGCGGGCTCGTGACCGCCCTGGTGGTCTACGCCCTCGCCAACAAGCGCACGATGTCGTCCTTCCGGCTCATCATCGTCGGAATTGGGGTGTCAGCCGGGCTCGGTTCGCTGACCTCCTGGATCCTGATCTCGGTGAGCATTGAGAAGGCGATGATGGCCGCCACCTGGGGTGCAGGCTCCCTGGCCTCGCTCGGTTTTGATCAGCTGATCCCCGCGGCCGCCGTTTTTGTTGTTGTCGTGATCGTGGCGCTCCCGCTGAACCGCACGCTTCCCGTGCTTGAAATGGGTGACGATGCGGCAACCGCTCTCGGCATCAGGCCGGGACGTACCCGACTGCTCGCCATGGTGATCGGTGTGGCGCTTGTGGCGCTTGTCACCGCAGCTGCCGGACCCATCTCGTTTATTGCGCTGGCCGCACCCCAGATCTGCCAGCGTCTCACCCGCTCCAACACCCCCATGGGAACAGCATCGGTGATGCTGACCGGCGCAGCACTTGTTGTTGTCTCCGACGGCGCAGCCCAGCTGATGATGGTGCCCGTTGGGGTCGTCACCGTCTCCGTTGGTGGGCTCTACTTGGCCTGGCTGCTGGCCGCCCAGTACGCGCGTCGCGCATGAAAGGACTGACCGTGACCACGTCACTTCTCGCCACCGATGTGTCCCTCGGCTACGGCGAAACCAGCATTATTTCGGGGCTGTCCCTTGAGGTGCCAGACGAGTCATTCACCATCATCATCGGCCCTAACGCCTGCGGAAAATCAACGCTGCTTCGGGGCTTTGCCCGATTGCTTAAGCCACGGACCGGCGCCGTGCTGCTTGACGGTACGGACCTGCACACCCGCAAGCCCAAGGAGGTGGCCCGGCGGCTTGGCCTGCTGCCGCAGTCGTCCCTGGCACCGGACGGCATCACCGTCGCCGACCTGGTTGGCCGGGGACGTTTCCCCCACCAGAATGCCCTGCGCACCTGGAGCAGGGACGACGAGCGCGCCGTCAGGGAGGCGATGACTGCGACCGGCATCACCGAGCTGTCCGCCCGACTGGTTGATGAACTCTCCGGTGGACAACGCCAG
>JBQELM010000244.1:0-2866 GCA_052103915.1 Mycetocola sp.
CACGGTAGGCCTCTGCCTGCTTGGACAGGTCATCGAAGATGATGAGGACGTGCTTGCCGTCGTACATCCACTGCTGACCGATGGCCGAACCGGCGTACGGAGCCAGGTACTTGAAGCCAGCGGGGTCGGATGCGGGCGAGGCGACGATGGTGGTGTACTCCATCGCGCCGGCCTCTTCCAGCGCACCCTTAACCGAGGCGATGGTCGAACCCTTCTGACCGATCGCAACGTAGATGCAACGCACCTGCTTGGTCGGGTCGCCGGTCGCCCAGTTGTCCTTCTGGTTGATGATGGTGTCGATCGCGATTGCGGTCTTACCGGTCTGGCGGTCACCAATGATCAGCTGACGCTGGCCACGGCCGACGGGGATCATGGCGTCGATGGCCTTGATACCGGTCTGGAGCGGCTCGTGAACGCTCTTACGCTGCATCACGCCGGGAGCCTGAAGCTCAAGCGCGCGGGTTCCCGTGCTCGCGATCTCGCCGAGACCGTCGATGGGAGCACCAAGCGGGTCAACAACACGGCCGAGGAAGGCGTCGCCAACGGGGACGGAGAGAACCTCACCCGTGCGGGTGACCTCCATGCCCTCTTCGATGCCGGCGAAGTCGCCGAGCACAACAACACCGATCTCGTCCTGGTCGAGGTTCTGGGCCAGGCCCTGAACACCGTTCGAGAAACGAATCAGCTCGTTGGCCATCACACCGGGCAGGCCGGAGACGTGTGCCACGCCGTCCGCTGCGTCGATGACATGACCGACCTCGGTCTTGCCGGTCTTGCTCGACTCGTAGCTACCTACGAAGTCCTTGAGCGCGTCCCGGATTTCGTCGGGACTGATTGTCAGATCTGCCATCATCTTCCTTTTGCGTTGCGAAGGCTTCTGGCCTTCGTGCTGGTGATCCGCTACGGATCGTAGTCGTGAGAGTTAGCCGGCCAGTTTCTGCCGGAGCTCTGAAATTCGGGTGCTGACGCTGCCGTCGATCACATCGCCCGCGATCTGCACGCGCAGTCCACCGAGAAGACTCGGGTCGACCACAACATCCAGGTCAACGTCCTTGCCGTAGTTCGCGCCGAGCTCACGAGCAAGACGCTCGTTCTGCTCCGCGGTCAGCGGCGAGGCCGTACGGACGTCTGCGACCAGGCGTCCGGCCTGATCAGCAACAACCCGCGCCGCACTCTGCAGCATCGCGCGAACGCGACGCCCGCGCGGTGAGCGAACCAGGTGGGCGGTGATTGCCACGGCGGCCTCGGACGACTTGCCTGCAAAGAGCTTCTCCACGAGGGAGGCCTTTGCATCCGGCTCGCCGAGCCTGCTGCCCAGGGCCAGTTCAAGATCAGGATCCGACGCGATGACCCGGCCGATGGCCAGGAGCTCACCGCTGAGAACACGAGCGTCGGCAACACGAGCGAAGCTCCGAAGGCCAAGCTCCTCAATGCCGTCAACAAGCTCAGCCGACGACGACCACCGTGCGGTGACCGCAGTCTCAAGAACCGGAAGCGCCTGGGGCACAACGGTCTGACCGAACAGACGAGAAACCAGTGCAATGGTCGCACCGGACTCGGCGGTTGAATCGGCAAGCGCGCTCAGCAGGGCTGGGTTCTCTGAGAGAACACGAGCCGCCGAGAGCACGTCTGCTGCTGCCCTGGCATCGGCAGGGGTGCCGTCAAGGACTCCCCGTGCCGAAACCAGTGCTTCGCGCGATGCGCTACCCATGCGGACTACGCCTTCTCGTTCGAGCTGGACTCGAGGTCAGCCAGGAAGCGGTCAACAACGTTCTTTGCCTTGGCGTCATCGCTCAGCGACTCACCAACAACACCGGATGCCAGGTCAAGAGCCAGGGTGCCGACCTCGCTGCGAAGCGAGGTAACAGCGGCCTGACGCTCAGCCTCAATGCGAGCCTGTGCTGCGGAACCGATGCGCTCAGCCTCAGCAGTTGCCTGCTCCTTGGCTGCGAGCACAATCTGCTTGCCGTCCTCACGGGCGGACTCGCGGATGGTTCCGGCCTCAACACGAGCCTCGGCGAGCTGGGCGGTGTACTGCTCAAGAGCAGCCTCTGCCTTGCGCTGAGCCTCGTCGGCCTTGGCGATGTTGCCCTCGATGGCCGCGCCACGCTCATCAAGCGTTGCCTGCAGCTTAGGAAGGAAAACCTTCCAGAACGCGACCAGAAGGATCACGAAGATGACTGAGGACCAGATGATGTCGTAAGACGCTGGCAGCAGCGGGTTCGGGGTTGTCTCTCCGCCAGCCGCCCGTACTAGTGCGTGAAGCATTCACGCCTCCTTGCTACGAGGTTGACGGGGATCAGACGAAGATGAAGCCGGTGGCGATACCGATGAACGCCAGCGCCTCGGTGAAGGCGATACCGATGTACATCAGAACCGTGAGGCGACCGGCCAGCTCAGGCTGACGGGCGATCGACTCGATCGTCTTGCCGACGACGATGGCCACACCGATGGCGGGACCGATAGCGGCGAGACCGTAACCGACCGTCGCGATGTTTCCAGAGATGTCAGCGAGAACGGTAGTTGCGTCCACGAGTGTTTTCCTTCCGTAGTGGCGAACCCAGCGGGTGCGGGGGTCGTTTAGTGTTCGTCAGCCAGCGAGAGCTGGATGTAGACGGTTGTAAGCAGGGCAAAAACGTAAGCCTGGAGAACCGCAACAAGCAGCTCGAACAGGGTGAAAGCGAAACCGAAGGCGAAGGTACCCACACCAAGCAGCGGGAACAGTCCACCAGCGGAGAACATGAAGAACTGGGTTGCTGCGAAGAAGAGCACAAGCAGCAGGTGTCCAACCATCATGTTCATCAGAAGACGAAGCGTGAGGGTGACGGGACGAAGGATGAACGTCGAGACAATCTCAATCGGCGTC
>JBQELM010000244.1:2876-4124 GCA_052103915.1 Mycetocola sp.
ACGGCACACCGGAGGGGAACAGTGCCGTCTTGAAGAACCCACCACCGTGCTTGCGGATACCAGCCCAGATGAAGGCGATGTATGCGGCAACGGCCAGAACAAGCGGGAGACCAATAACGCTTGTACCGGCGATGTTGGCGAAGGGGATGATACCCGTCAGGTTCATGAACAGAACCGTGATGAAGATGGTGACGATCAGTGGCGCAAAGCGCTTGCCGTCCTTTTCTCCAAGAAGGTCCTGCGCCACGCTCTTACGCGGCAGATCGATGATCATCTCAATTGCGGACTGGAACCGACCGGGGATGACCCGCATGCGGCGGGTACCAAGCCAGAACAGAACAACAACAAGAACCATCACGATCAAACGGATCATCATGATCCGGTTGATCTCGAAGGGGGTGCCCTCAAAGAGGAATGCTTCGGGGAAGAACTCGGCCACGGACGGTGCGTGGAATTCGCCTCCGTCAGACGCGGACGGGAGGAGCAGGTTCACGGCCTGGGAAATCAGCGTTATCTCCTGTTTCGGGGCGGGTACCTTGGTCCTCGCAACGACGAACATTCGGAAGATGGCCGGTTATGAGCGCACCACAATGGGCTGCACAATCCGGGGAATCTTCCTCTACTGTAGCAAAAACCTCAGCGTCTCACTAATCGAATTGCCTATTTTTGACCTGTGGTCTGACCAGGCAACTCCACATCACTGACGTAGCCGATTCGAGCACGCGACACGATGACAACGTCAAGAATCAACGACACAAGCACACCGGCAATGATGCACAGCAGGAACACGGTGCGGTCAAGCCACGGCTGCGACGACAGCACAAGGACAAGAACAAGGAAGATCACAAACTTCAGCACCCATCCGCCGAGCACAATTCCGAAGAACGTTGTCACGTAGCCGGGGGTGTTCTGAAACCGGTTGGCGAACACGATGCTTGCCGCGGTCATGGTCACAAGAATGGCGGCGACAGCGGCACCAATGAGGGCGCCATAGACGCCAGCCATGTCAGCAACAAACCACCCGACCACTCCCCCAACGATTGCGATCGCGAGGGCAAGAAGAAGCCCTGCTCGGACGATGGTACGGAAGACGGGTGTGCTGCTCATGGCAACTCCTAGGCAATCGGGGCGGTGCGGGAACGACGACGGGCAATCCGGCGACTCAGAATCGGCCAGATGGTGAACAGGGTGCAGGCGATGACGCCAACACCAAGGAAGAGGGCAGCCCACAGCGATGGGCGGATCAGG
>JBQELM010000245.1:0-4123 GCA_052103915.1 Mycetocola sp.
GCCACGCCATGTTGTCGCGAAGGAAGTCAAAACCGAACTCGTTGTTTGTGCCGTAGGTGATGTCCGCGTTGTACTGCTCACGCCGCTCCGCCGGGGTCTGGCCGGAGAGAATCACACCCGTGGTCATACCGAGGGCACGGAACACCCGCCCCATCAGGTCCGACTGGTACTTGGCAAGGAAGTCGTTCACCGTAATAACGTGAACGCCCTTGCCAGCGATCGCGTTCAGATAGGCGGGAAGAGTGGCGACAAGGGTCTTACCCTCACCGGTCTTCATCTCAGCGATGTTGCCCAGGTGGAGCGCAGCCCCACCCATGATTTGCACGTCAAAGTGACGAAGGCCGATGGTTCGGCCAGCCGCTTCTCGAACAGCGGCAAAGGCCTCGGGAAGCAGGTCATCAAGTGTTTCGCCCGCCTCGTACCGACGGCGAAGCTCAACGGTTTCGTTCCGGAGCTCGTCATCGGTCAACTCCGAGAAGTCGTCTGCAAGCGAGTTGACCGTCTTGGTCAGGCTCTGCAGTTTTCTGAGGGTGCGGCCCTCTCCAACACGAAGGACTTTTTCGAGTACTGAGGCCACGGATTGCACTCCTGGATGATGTCGGCGTGGTGGTCGGGTCCCGAGCGCAGGCAGCGCTTAACGGTCCGGACACCAATGATCACAACTATGTTACCGAACGGTCCGATGAAAACGGGCTGTACTGCAGGTATTCCAGGAGAGAACACGCCGGTGGGCCGGAGGGAAAACCTTCTCCCCCGGCCCACGACGTGTTGGTTATGCGGCTACGACGCCGCTGATTGTGGCGCCACTTCCGCGTTATCAAGGGCGATAACGCCGTAGTCCCATCCCTTACGCCGGTAGACCACGCTGGGCCGGTCGCTTCGAGCATCAATGAAGAGGAAGAAGTCGTGCCCAACAAGTTCCATGCGATCAACAGCGTCTTCCGCCGTCATCCATTCCGCGTCAAAGAGCTTTTCCCTGATCACGATGGGGCTGTAGCTTTCTTCCGTCTCCGTGGCATCAACAACGTCGATCGAGCCGGTTGCTACCCGGTCAAGCACATCGGAATCGGCGGGAACAATATCAACGTCGGTGAAGTTGTCTGCCGCAACCTCATGGAGGGAGAGCCGGTGCTTGCCCCGAAGGTCGGTCCGACGCTCCTTTGCACGACGCAGTCGTTCGGACAGTTTGGCATGAGCCAGGTCAAAAGCGGCGTACTTGTCTGATGCTTCTGCCTCTGCTCTGACCAGCGGCCCCTTGCCCACAAGAGTGATCTCAGCTCTATCAGATCCGCGTTTGCCGCTCTTATCGGCATGGCGAGAAATCTTGATCTCAAGGACCTGAGCTGTCGGAGCCAGAATGTCGACCTTTGCGGTCTTCTCTTCGACATAGTCACGGAATCGATCCGTGATTCCGAGTCCGCGTCCGACGATGTTTGTTTCCACGACGACCTCCCGGAAAAGACGTGTCGCCTCGTGTCTCGGGCGATCCTTTCACGCCTTTTGACTCACCGTAGTGCCCCCGGCACTCAAAAGTCATCCCCGATCACAAGACAGTCATCTGATTCAGTGTTTGGGCATACGATCTGCCGAAGAAAATGCGGTCCGAGCGACCACACGCCATCCGTCATCGGTGAGCGCACGTGCTGCCTCACGGAGAGTTGCACCCGTGGTGATCACGTCGTCAACCAGAACCACGGGTGGACGCTGGCCCGATGCGTGCTGACCACGTCTGACTCTGAGCGCACCGCTCAGATTCTGATCTCGCTCGTGTTTGCCAAGCCCAATCTGATCGGAGGTGCGACGGCGCCACTCCAGGAGCGGAGCTGGCCGGCATCCCGCCCCTCTGAGCAGTAGGGCTGGCACGCTGAATCCCCGGGAGCCGGGTCCGCCCCGTGGCGGGACGGCAACAACAAGGGGTGGGGGTTGATCACGCTCAGCCAAGCCCCCTGCCGACAGGGCAAGCGCTTTGCGGACCTGGCGAGCAAGAGCAGGACGCCACAATCTGCCCAACACGCCAAGAGGTTCACTGACTCCCCTGCGTTTAGCGGCGAGGAGAGCGGTTTGAACGACGCCGCCATAGTGGGTCGCGCATTCAACAGATGCGCCGTCAAGAACGCGATGTGGGCCCCGGGCCACCCCAGACAGACACGACGCACAGATGACCTGTTCCGGACGGCCACACTCGACGCACTGCACGGGCACAACCACATTCCACAACTGTTCGCGCAACCGTGCCGGACGCGACAGCGAACGCGGGGAGAGATTCATCCTCCAACGGTGACGTGCTCAGAGCCCCACCAGGCCGCTATCACAGAAGCGGAGAACATCCCGCAACGAGCGTGCTGTGTGGAGGACCGCATGATCTCAAACAAGAGCCGCGCGGAAACGACTCTCATAAGAGAGCCCCGGCGGCCGTCTGCCGTCTGCCGCGGGGTTGCTAGTCGGGTGTGCCCATCTGCGTGGCAAGAACAGAAATCTGCGACGCGGTGAACTGCCATCCCGCCTGGCGCCGAACAGCCAACCGGCCATCATCGGCAATCGCACGCAACTGGTTCACCCCGTTACCGCCAACAATCGAGCTAGCGCCGGCAAAAGAAACGATGGTGCTTGACCTACCACCAACCTCCTGCAGCTGGGTGAGCGTCTCGCCTGCAGGCCCGGAGATGAGCTCAGCAACCGTCCTACTGTCCACCCATGTTGCGTCGATACCCTGCCCTTCCTGCGTGGAAAGCTCCACAAAATCGCTCAGCGCGGTGGGCACACCTGCGGCATTCCGCTGCACGCCCGCGACCATGAGACTCGTGGTCGAGTTGTTGTTATCAACGAGCACAAGAAGCCGTGAGGCATCCCGGGAAAGCTCCGCGGCAGAGACCGTTGCCCCCTCAGGCCAGGACGAACGAACCGGAACCGGACCGTCAGGACCAACCACCCTGAGCTGATCAGGATTCTTCTCCGGAACACTCCACACAAATCCGCGGTCATCAACCGTCGGCGCCACCAGTTTTGTGCGTGCATCAGCCACTGACCTGACTCCGGACCGGAACGCCACGGTCCCGGAATCCGTCCCGACCGCAACAAGAGTCCTGTCGGCAGAAATCACAACAGAGGTCGCATCCTCCGCCCCAATTGAGCTTGGAACACCGTCGATGGGGCTCAGATCTCCGGCCGCAAGGAAGCCGAGCGTCCCCTCACTCACCACAGCTGCACGGGAATCAACCCGCGTCGACTTTGCCACAGCCGGAGCGACCTCAATATCAACACCGTTAACCGTCATCGAAATTGAGGCGATTGTGGTCACCTCCTCCAGGCTGGCCTGCAACTGCAGCAGCATCCGGGAGTAGTCCCGATCATCAAGCTGCGCCGCGTCAACGGCAAGTGAGACATCCGCCACCTCACCACTGGTCGGAACGGTCTCCGTACTGAGGCGCGCATCGGCGGGGAACGCCGACACCACCGACCGCGACAACCACTCGCTTGGCCCGGCAAGGAGCGCAGAAACCACCCTCGTTGCTGTCGACGAGCGCGACGGGAACCAGCGGAGCTCAGGGACAAGCATCGACCAGCTCGGGTCAAAAAAGCTCAGGGCGTGGGCGCTAAACACATCGGTGAACGCAGAGTCCTCGACAATCAAACCGGCCGGTGCCTCGGCGATACGCCACTGGCCCTCAACCTGCTCAAAGCGATACTCCTGCGTGATCGGATCACGGGAATCCAGCTCCCGGTACACACCCTCTGCGTCAACGTCAGCAACGGGCACCAGGCTGAGCTCCACCCGATTTTCCCCCGCTTGAGTCAGCCGCCGCTCCGCCGCAACGTCAACGGTGACGTTCTCATCGGGGTGCCAGGCCGCCGCGAACTCCGGGGTGAGGTACTCACGTGCGACCGCATAGTTCTCTCGAGTACTCGTCGCGGCGTCAATAAAACCAAGCAGAATCTGTTGCTGTGCGGCGTCGGGTTCCGGGCCTTCAGCAATGAAGTCGACATCAGGTTCGGCATCGTTGGGCGCGGCTGCACCGAGCTGAACAGAACCGGACGTGGGAACAGCCGAGCATGCGGACAGCAATCCAACCACGACGACGGCAGCGAGACCGCCACGAAGCCACCCACGGGCCCGCCATCCTCT
>JBQELM010000246.1:0-4097 GCA_052103915.1 Mycetocola sp.
GGGTAAGCAGGGTCGTTTCCGTCAGAACCTGCTGGGTAAGCGTGTTGACTACTCCGGCCGTTCGGTCATCATCGTTGGTCCGCAGCTCAAGCTGCACCAGTGTGGTCTGCCCAAGCAGATGGCTCTTGAGCTGTTCAAGCCGTTTGTGATCAAGCGCCTGATCGACCTGAGCCACGCTCAGAACATCAAGGCGGCCAAGCGCATGGTTGAGCGCAGCCGGGCAGAGGTCTGGGACGTCCTCGAGGAGATCATCCGCGAGCGCCCCGTTCTGCTGAACCGCGCACCTACCCTGCACCGTCTGGGTATCCAGGCGTTTGAGCCCCAGCTTGTTGAGGGCAAGGCCATTCAGCTGCACCCGCTCGTCTGCACCGCCTTCAACGCGGACTTCGACGGTGACCAGATGGCTGTGCACCTTCCCCTCTCCGTTGAGGCCCAGGCCGAGGCTCGCGTGCTGATGCTCGCCTCGAACAACATCCTGAAGCCTTCTGACGGGCGCCCGGTCACCCTGCCCTCGCAGGACATGATCATCGGTCTGCATCACCTCACCACGGTCACCCCCGGTGCCACGGGTGAGGGTCGTGCCTTCAGCTCGGTCGCCGAGGCGATCCTGGCGAAGGACCAGGGCACCCTTGACCTCAACGCGATCGTCAAGATCCGTATGAGCGACGTGGTGTTCCCGAAGGGTGCTGCTCCCGAGGGTTACACCGACGGTGTGCTGACGCTGGAGACCACGCTGGGTCGTGCGCTCTTCAACGAGGCGCTGCCCGAGGGTTACCCCTGGGTTGAGGCCGTGGCCGACAAGGGTCAGCTCTCCGCGATCGTCAACGATCTCGCTGAGCGGTACCCCAAGGTTGAGGTGGCTGCAACACTTGACCGCATCAAGGACGCCGGTTTCTACTGGGCGACCCGAAGCGGTGTCACCGTTGCACTCAGCGACGTTCTCACTCCGCCGAACAAGCGCGAGATCCTCGCGACCTACGAGGCCCGCGCCGCGGACATCACCTCGCAGTTCGAGCGTGGTCTCACCACCGACAGCGAGCGTCGTCAGGACCTGATCAAGATCTGGACCGAGGCGACCGAGAAGGTGGCAGAGGCTATGCGGGCGAACTTCCCCGCAGACAACACCATCAACCGCATGGTGTCGTCCGGTGCCCGTGGTAACTGGCTGCAGATCCGGAACATCGCCGGTATCCGTGGTCTGGTGAACGACACGAAGGGTGACATCATCCCTCGTCCGATCATCTCGTCGTACCGCGAGGGCCTGTCCGTCGCCGAGTACTTCATCGCCACGCACGGTGCCCGTAAGGGTCTGGCTGACACCGCCCTCCGTACCGCCGACTCCGGGTACCTGACCCGTCGTCTGGTGGACGTGTCGCAGGACGTCATCATTCGTGAAGACGACTGTGGCACCGCAAAGGGTCTGGCCATGCCGATCGCCGCGATCAACGAGCAGGGTGTTCTGGTCCGCGACGCCAACGTCGAGAACTCGGTCTTCGCCCGTTCGCTTGCCGCTGCCGCGGTTGACGCCAACGGAACGGTGATCGCTGAGGCCGGTGCTGATGTCGGAGATGTCCTGATCGACGAGCTCGTCGCTGCGGGTGTTGAAGAGATCAAGGTCCGTTCGGTCCTGACCTGTGACTCGGCTGTTGGTGTGTGTGCTGCCTGCTACGGCCGCTCACTGGCCACCGGTCAGCTGGTCGACATCGGTGAGGCCGTCGGTATTATCGCCGCACAGTCCATTGGTGAGCCGGGAACCCAGCTGACGATGCGTACCTTCCACACCGGTGGTTCCGCGTCCGCTGACGACATCACCCAGGGTCTGCCCCGTGTTCAGGAGCTCTTCGAGGCTCGTACCCCCAAGGGTGCGACCCCGATCGTTGAGGCCGCTGGTCGGATCCTCATCGAGGACACGGACAAGAGCCGTAAGGTCATCCTGACGCCGGACAACGGCGACGAGGCGATCGTTTACCCCGTTCTCAAGCGCGCCACCCTCCTTGTTGAGGATGGCCAGCACGTTGAGCTGGGTGACCCGCTGCACGTTGGTGCCGTTGACCCGAAGGAGGTCCTGCGTGTTCAGGGCGTTCGCGCGGTTCAGAAGCACCTCGTTGGTGGCGTCCAGGGCGTCTACCGCTCACAGGGTGTGCCGATCCACGATAAGCACATTGAGGTCATCGTTCGTCAGATGCTCCGCAAGGTGACCGTGGTTGACCACGGTGACACCGAGCTGCTCCCGGGTGAGCTTGTTGACCGGTCACGGTACAACCAGCTCAACCGTGAGGCCCTCACCGACGGCAAGCGCACCGCGAGCGCGCGTCAGGAAGTCATGGGTATCACCAAGGCTTCGCTGGCGACCGAGTCGTGGCTGAGTGCCGCGTCCTTCCAGGAGACGACCCGCGTTCTGACGCAGGCCGCGATGGAGGGCAAGCGTGACCCGCTGGTTGGCCTGAAGGAGAACGTCATCATCGGTAAGCTCATCCCGGCCGGTACGGGTCTGTCCCAGTACCGCAACGTGAGCGTTGAGGCGACAGAGGAGGCGAAGGCGGAGCGTTACCCGAACCGCATCTTCGCATCCGATGGTGCCTTCGATGAGAGCGACCTGTCGTTTGTTGACTTCGACACCTTCGCCAGCGATGACTTTGGGACCGGCAACTACAGCTAGTCCTGCTGTCTGATCAGACGGGCCCCACACCTTCATGGTGTGGGGCCCGTTCGTGTGTGAGGGCGTCCGCGGCCGGCGTCACGACCGACCGCTGTCCTGTGCCGGTCGACGCCGGTGCGAACGGTGGAGTGGTTTCGCTTGTGACTGGTGGAAGACACCTGGCGGCGGTTCGCTGGCTGGCGTGCGTTGCGCTGCCCCGGCCGGGTACTTTAGGAACTATGAGTACTCCAACGGCCCCCGTCGGCACCGATGAGCCCGTCCGCCGTTCGCGCCGGGCCCTGATCGGAGTGGCCGCACTGTTGGCGGTTGTGGCTCTGGCGGCGGGTGCCGTGGTCGGAACTGTTTTTGCTCAGCAGGGTGCCGCCCCGGCCCCTGCGCCCACGTCGAGTGAGAGCGCGTCGCCGGTTGCGGAGCGGCCGGTACCCACGGCTGCGGGTGACGCGCAGCCGCTTGTGTCGGTTCCGACGGACTGCAGCGCTCTGTACTCACCGGGCATGCTTGAGTTTCTGAACTCAACGGGGTTGCCGCTCAACGACGAATCGGTGAAGGACGTTGTGGGAACCGACGATCCGCAGCTTCAGGAGCTGATCCGGTCACACACAACACTGCACTGCGCGTGGGGTGGTGCAGGAGAGTACGGTCTGAGCACGAACGTGACCGTTGTCACCTCCGACGTGCAGGAGCGTGTTCTGGCGCGGCTGGGGGAACTGGGCTTTGAATGCGGTGACGACGGTAACGGAACCCGCTGTGTTTTGAACGAGGTCTGGGACCAGGCGAGCGGCGGAGAAACCCACGTGCTGCGTGATGGGCTGTGGATTGCAACGGACTGGGTCAACTTTGGCCCATCAAATTACACCAGCGACATCGTCAACACGCTGTTTGGTGAGTAGACACCCTTCCCTGTGATGGGCACTGCTGCCCATTTTGTGTGCGCGGCACGGCGGTTAGCGTTGGTCTCACCAGCAGCACAAGTGGTGAGGAGCGCGACGGTGACGGGATCATTTCCGCAGGACCCGATGACGTTCGTCCGTACGGCCGATCGGATTTCTCTTCGGGGGCGTGGTCGGTGCGGTTCGTTTCCGCTCACCAGCCTCGCGTCGCGTCAGGGCCGTTGTATCCGAGTCGGATCTGACCTCAACAGCGGTCTTGCGGGCGCGCACACAAACGAATTGATCGGCTGGTAGACCACCGTTCCGGTATCCCATGGGGGTGGGACCGGGGCGGTTTTAGTCGTCGTGTGTGAGTGGGGGCTCAGCGCGACGGGGATGGCGGGACACCTTGTGTGGTGTCCCGCCATCGTTGTTCCGCGGAGTTAGCTGACGCGTCCTCACGTTTTGTGGCTACTATGGCTGCATAAACTCGGTCTCGTTTTCGAGGCGGGTGGGGGCGAGGATGAGGATCAATGACGGTCAGTGAATACCGTCCAGCTGGTCAGGGG
>JBQELM010000247.1:0-4051 GCA_052103915.1 Mycetocola sp.
TTGAGCGGTGTCCTGTGCCCCGGGCGTGGAGTGGTGCGCGTCAGGGCGTGGTGAGGCGGCGGGGGTGTTGGTCATGTGGGTGTGTGGTTCTCGCTTTCCGTTGGTGTTGAGGTGGGATGAGTCCCGTGATCGGTGCGGTGGACGGGCAGGAACACGGGTGCGGATCGCCGAGCGCTGGCAGCGGGCCGCGCGGATCGCACGCGGGAGGGGTCAGGGCTCCGGGTCGGCTGGCGGAACGGTCGCTGGGGGCGGAAGCGTCTGGCTCAGCCGATCAAGGAGCGCGGCCGCGGCGCGCAGGGTGTGCCGCTCGGACTCGCTTAGCTCTGCCAGCGCCGGACGAAGCTGTTCGGCCGAGCGCTGTCGGAAGAGCGCCAACTCCGCGGAACCCTCTGGCGTGATGCTGATCAGGCTGGCTCGGCCATCGGCGGGGTCGGCTGTTCGGGCGACAAGCGTGTCGTCACCAAGCCGTCGGGCAACACCCGTCATGGTCGGTTGGCTGATGCGTTCCCTGCTCGCGAGATCACTGATGCGCTGTGGCCCGTCGTTTTCCAGGGTCGCGAGGACACGCCACGCCACAACGGAACGCTGTGGCGCGCTAATGCGGGCGGCCTGGCGTGCAAATCTGGCGCTCGCCGAGATGAGCGTCGTGGCGTCGCCGAGAATCTGATCGGGAGTTGAGGAGGTCACACGGGAACCATACGCCTATTTACATAGCTTCGCTATTTAAATGACTTCTCGTGGCGTGCGACTGAGCATGCCGGGGCCGGTATATGGCGCGCGGGCGGTGTGCGGGGTTCGCCCCAGACGGCTGCGACAGAAGGATTGATGCACCTTTGTGAACAAACCACCTGTCTTCCCAGCCCACGACCGGCAAAATAGATTCATGGCTTCCCTCTTTCTGCACTCAGACCGCCTTGAAATTTCCTTGAGCGCCGCAGAAAAGACGTTTGCTCTTCGACGTGATGACGTGGTCATCGCCAGGGACAGCATCAGGAGTGCGACCATCACGGACGATCCCTGGATCTGGTTGCGCGGCGTGCGTTCACCCGGACTGCTTGTGCCGCAGGTGCTCGCCGTTGGTCGGTGGAAGTATCACGGTGGCGAGGACTTCCTTGTGATTAAGTCGCGGCGTCAGGCTGTTGTCCTTGAACTTGAGGGTGCTGAGTTCACCCGGGTCATCGTGTCGACTGGGCACGCCGGGGCACTTGTTGCCGCGCTCCGTCTGAACGCGGATGTGCCGGCCAACCTGGCTCCCAAGGCAAGCAAGTCCAAGCGTCGGTCCTCGTCACCGGCACCGGGAAAGCCGACGGCAGATGAGTCGTCGTCTCCCGCGCAGACAACATCCACCCGGGCGGTTCCATCCAGTTCAGCTGCGGCTAAGAAGGCTCCGGCGACGACAGCTAAGAAGGCTCCGGCCAAGAAGGCTCCGGCGACGACAGCTAAGAAGGCTCCGGCCAAGAAGGCTCCGACGACGACGGCTAAGAAGGCGGCGGACACAGCCGCTCCGGCCACAAAGGCAGCGTCGGCCAAGGCAACTCCGGCCAAGGCGACGTCGGCCAAGACGGCTTCGACGAAAGAGACCCCGGCCAAGGCGACTGCAACGAAGGCAACTCCGGCCAAGGCGACGTCAGCCAAGGCGACCCCGGCCAAGAAAGCTGAGACGCCATCGGCCCCGGCAGCAAAGGCTCCGGCTAAAAAGGCTCCGGCTAAAAAAACTCCGGCGTCGAAGGCTCCGGCTTCGACGTCCGAGGCCGCGAAGACCCCGGCCAAAAAAGCTCCGTCATCAGCTGCCCCCGCAGAGAAGAAGGACACCTCGTCAGACTGAGCCTCCATCGGCGATCGCGATAACCGTCCGACCTCGGACACCGCCACGTCGAAGCTCCTGCGCAACACTTTCCGCCTCTGCCAGCGGGCGAACCGTGCGGACCAGCTCACGTACCTCAGCACTCACATCGGTGCTGATGCGAGCCCAGATCCGCTCGCGAAGATCCGGGCTGAGCGTGACTGAGTTGATTCCGGCCAGGTGAACACCGCGCAAGATGAAGGGCAGAACACTGCCGGGGAGTGCCGTGTCCTGGGCCATGCCGTACGCGGTCACGATGCCGTCGGATCGCGTTTGTGCGAGCGCCGACACCAGCGTCTGCCCGCCAACCCCGTCAACCACGGCTGCCCAGCGTTCCTTCTGAAGCGGCCTGCCCTGCTCGGAAAGCTCAGACCGGTTGATGATGCTGGATGCGCCAAGCGCACTGAGGTACTCGGCCTGTTCGCTCGCCCGACCGCTTGAGGCAACAACCTCCCAGCCGCGCGCCGCCAGCGCTGCAATGGCAATGCTTCCGGCCCCACCGGCTGCCCCGGTCACCAGTACGGGGCCGTCGCCCGGTGCGGTGCCGTGGCGCTCAATCTCAAGAATCGCGGCGAGAGCTGTGACCCCGGCGGTCCCCACCGTGGCCGCGTCGCGCGCACTCAGGCGGTCGGGAACGGCCACAAGACTGGCCGCATCCACCCTGGCCCGCTCGCTCAGGCCACCGTGCTGACTCTCGCCGATTCCCGCACCCGTCAGGACCACACGATCGCCGGGGGAGAACCGGCCGGAACGATCCGACCGCACCGTTCCGACCAGGTCAATGCCGGGGATGATCGGCCAGGTGCGGAGCACACCGGGTGACCCGGTCAGGGCAAGGGCGTCCTTGTAGTTGATTCCAGAGTGACTGACATCAATCTCCACGTCACCATCGGGGAGCTCGGAGCTGTCAACGTCGGTGCGGAATCGGGTGTGAGTGCTGCGGTCAGGGTTCTGTTCAACCCACCAGGCGGAGAACGTCATGCATCAAGACTAGGTTCGACCCCCGCACATCCGGTGGCTTTTTGTACGAAGTCACTCACTCCGTTCAGCGCAGCGTACTGATGACCGCCGCCAGTGCCTCAGCGGAACGGTGGAACTGCTCACGCTCCTGCGCGTTCAGCGGAGAAGCCACCACCCGCTCCACACCGCGCGCGCCCACAACCGACGGCACACTCAGCGCCACACCGCTCACCCCGTACACGTCAGTCAGCGGGCTGGAGACGGGCAGGATGGCGTGCTGATCACGAAGCACCGCCTCCGCAATCCGTGCGCCGGAGAGCCCGATCGCGTAGTTGGTTGCGCCCTTGCCCTCGATCACCCGGTAGGCGGCCGTCACAACCTCGTGGCTGATCTCCGTAAGCACCTCACTCGTGAAGGGCGCGGTGCCGTCGGGCAAACGCCACTCGGTGAGCGGGACACCGGCGATGTTGGCCTGTGACCAGTGTGCAAACTCGCTGTCGCCGTGCTCACCGATGATGTGGGCGTGAACGTTGGCTGAGGGGGCGTGCGCGCGCAGCGAAATGGAGTGCCGCAGGCGAGAGGAATCAAGCAGCGTCCCCGAGGAGAACACCCGGCCGGCTGGCAGCTCCGCACGCTCGGCGGCCAGGACCGTGAGGACATCGCAGGGGTTGGTGACCACAACGATGACCGCGTCGGGGCTGAGCTCAACCAGTCGCGGGATCATGCCGTCGAGGATGCGGGCGTTCACTCCGGCCAGGTCAAGGCGGGTCTGCCCCTGCTCCTGCTTGGCACCGGCGGTGATCATGATCACGTCGCTTCCCGCCGTGACCTCCACATCCGAGCCGCCACTGATGCGCGCGCCGCCGGTGAGGGGAGCACCGTGGGCCAGATCAAGCACCTCAGCGTCAACGAGGGTCGTGTTGATGTCCTGCAGCACGACCTCGTCGGCCGAGTGCCGGATCAGGGCGGCGTAGGCCAAGGACGAGCCCACGCTTCCCGCACCGATGACGGACAGTTTGCTTCGGCGACGGCTCATGGTGCTGGCCTTTCCTGTGCGGCGATGAGGGTGGTGAGGGCGTTCTGCAGTGCGGGGCTGTCCGAGCTCAACCCGGACAGGTCAACGTGTGAGCCGTGCCGCTGGTAGGCGGTCAGGACAGCGCTGATGGCGGTGACGGATGACGCGTCCCAGATCTGTGCGCCGGAGAAATTGATGCGCACCCGGCTCGGGTCCTCCGGCACATCAAATCG
>JBQELM010000248.1:0-4033 GCA_052103915.1 Mycetocola sp.
CTTGAGGATCGGGGCGTCGCCAACCGGGCAACATTCCTGATCGACACGCACGGGATTATCCGTGCAAGTTTTATTACCGCGCCGGGCGAAGCCCGCCACATTGACGCGTATCGGCAGGCCGTGGACGAGTTGAGGCTCGTCGGCGCGGTCTGAGTTCCTGGCCGCTGAACACGGTGTGGTCAGCGAAGAGGAAAAAGTCCACTACAGTTGTGGATGCGCGCAAGCGCATGGGCCTGTAGCTCAGTTGGTTAGAGCGCCACGTTTACACCGTGGATGTCGGGGGTTCGAGTCCCTCCGGGCCCACATTCCGGTTCTGCACTGCAGTTCCACCACCTCATCACCCCGATGACAGCGTATGACGCAGTCATCGGGGTGATGTGTTGTGTGGGGGCCCGCGGAGCGGTGGCTCTGTGGTTATTAGCCCGCCATCTCGCCCAACCACTGCTCAACGGACCGAGGGGTCAGGCCAAGGAGATTCTGGGCGCTGTTCGCTGAGCTGATGGTGTTGCCGCTCTGGGTGTTGAGTGCGTGGTAGAGGCCAACCACGGGGGCGGCTGCCGGACCAAACAGGGGCGTGATCAGCTCACCGAATGCGTCGGGGGTGATGCTTTCGAAGGTCACGGGACGGCCAAGGCTCGCGGCAAAACCGTCGGCAAGGTCTGATCCGGTCAGGCCGGGGAGCTGGCCGATCGCGACCGTGCCCGTGATGTCTTTTGTGGTCAGTAGGTCGACCACGGTGTCGGCGACGTCCAGGTGGGAGCTCCAGGACACGGGGAAGCCGGTGGGGAGCGGATAACGCAGCACGCCCTCGGTTCTGGCCGGGTCTGCGATGACCGGCAGGAGAAGGTTCTCCAGATACAGGCGGGGTGCCACAACCGCGGTGGAGACACCGGTGTCCCTGATTCCGCGGATGAGGGTCTGGATGGGGCTGTCGTCCGGTGCCTGGAGTGGTGAGTCGGGCTGGTCGACGATCTGGCCGCTCGTTGAGATCACCACACGGCCGGGGCGTTCATCGGCGACGGCCGAGATGATCGAATCAACCGGTGTTGCCGGCCCCATCGGCAGGTGGATGAACACGCCATCGGCCTCACGATAAGCGGCGGTGAGGGAGTCCTGATCGGCGAGGTCAACGGGGATGGAACGGATGTGCGCGGGGACCGCTGCGGTGTCGCGCACGGCGGCAATCGCCGGGGCGCCTGAAGCCAGTAGTGCAGAGAGAACGGGTGAACCCTGGGCGCCTGTTGCGCCGTGAACGATGTAGGTCATAATCCCATTAGTGCATATGGTGCACCAGTTACGTCAACTGCACTAAAGGGTTAGTCTTGTGATGTGTCAGAAACTCAGTTGCCCGAGTGTGGTGTTGCCCGATTCCTGATCCTTTTTGACGGCCCCTGGGCGACACTGATCGTCCGGGAGCTGATGCACGGAGCGCATCGCTTTGGCGAGCTTCGTGATGCCCTGCCCGGGATCAGCGCTCACACCCTGACCAATCGGCTCCGCATGTTTGAGGCTCGCGGCATCGTGACCCGGACCGCGTACGCCGAGATCCCGCCCCGGGTGGTGTATGAGCTCACCGAGCTGGGGTGGCAGCTTCGGCCTGTGCTTGATGCGATGTTCGAGTGGGGGGTGAACGCTCCAGCATCAGCGTTTACAACCGGCGATGATGCTGCCGCGGCGGTCGCGAGCACGACGCGCTGAGCTGAGGTTCTTCAGGCCCACGCGAGCCAGGCCGGGGCAAGCAGCGCCGCACCACTGAGTGCCCACCCGGCGAGGACAAATGCTGTGTCCGCGCGTGACCAGATGGACCTTTGCCGCTCCGTTCGTGCGGTAAACGCTCCAAACGCACGTGAATCCATGGCCTGTCCCACCCGCTCCGCGTGCCTGATCGCACTGATCATGAGCGGGAGTATTGCCGTCACGCGCTCCCGAACCTGTCCAAGCGGGCCGGATGATGCACTCCCTCTCACGCGTCTGGCCGAGTGGATCAGCTCACGTTCCAGATGAAGTCGGGGCACAAAACGCAGTGCTGTCACGCCAGCCCAGGCGATGCGGTAGGGGAGCCGAAGCTGTTGGGTGATGGCGCGAACAAGCTCGTCGCCGGTGGTGGTGAGGCCGGCGATCAGCGACAGCGCGCCAATCGCGACGAGCCTGAGCGCCGTTGTCAGACCGCTCAGCCACATTCCCGTACTGAAGGCGTACGGCCCCAGTGTGACGAGGACAACTCCACCCGTGCTTGTGCTGATCCAGGCCCCAAAACTCAGGGAGAGAATGCCAACGAGGATCGGGCACGCGGCAAGAATGACCAGTGTGGTGACCGGTCCTCGATGGCCGAACAGGGTCAGCACAAGCAGGGTGATGGCGAGTAAAAGCGCGGGGCGGACGGGGTCGTTCGCCAGGACAAGAGCAGCCATCGCCGGAAGCGCTGCGGCGATCTTGGCAAGCGGATTCACCCTGGCCAATGAGGGCAGTGCGAACCCCGCCCGGTGGGCCTGTGCTGTCACCCGCGTGCTAGACCGCGGTGGGGAGTGCTCGCCTGAGGGCGCGAGCCAGCCAGCTGGCGACCAGACTCCACGCCAGGTACGTCACCAGCTGAAGGGCAACCAGGATGATGGTCAGCCAGATGGGGAACTCCGATCCGCTCAGCATCGTCCAGTACATGCCAATGCTGATGAGCCACATGACCACGGTGACGGTGGCGATCATGCCAAAGCCAAAGCGCCTCCAGCGGGTGATCGCAAAGGGAATCTCAACCACGAGTGCGTAGGCCACGGCAAAGAGGAGGAGCTGCCAGCCGTAGGGACTGACAAAGCCGGCCAGAAGCCCGGCAATGCCTGCGGTGATGATTCCCGAGCCGGCGCGGCGAATGAACAGCATGGCTAGCAGGGGGAGGGCGAACCACATTCCCGAGGTAAAAATGATCACCATTGGGGCGACGGGGAGGATGGCTGCCTCAAAGAAGGTGTACCCGCCAAACGCAACGGCAAAAACGGCGGCAAGTGCCGCGCACACCATGAGCGTCTTGGTTGAGTAGCGTGAGGTTCCCGGCTGTGCCGGTCGAGCGGTTCCCTGGCCGTGGGCTGCGTCTGTGGGGGTGGTGGGGGTGGTCACGACTGGTCCTTTCAAGCGTGCGCGCCCGAACGGGCCATCACGAGTAAGGCCATCCTAATTTAATTAGTTACACGTTGTCACTTATTGGATGCGGAGTTTTCCTTGTGCAGCCTCGCCGCAATGCCATCCAGAACGATGTCTCGCTTCACAGAGGCAAGGTCAACGATGCTCCCGGAGAAAAGTGAATCCATTTGTGCGGTGTCCGCGTCGGACGTCCCCGACGGAACGGTCTGCCTGGCCACCGATTCCCAGCCCTCCGCGCGACCAGAAAGCTGGTCGGATCTGATCCGCGCCTCGGCGGTCAGATCGGCAACAAGGTCGACGGCGACCAGAGCAAGAGGCGCGGGGAATCCGCACGCAACCAGGTGCTCGGCTGAGCGCCGTGCGGCGGCAAGCAACGGAGTGGGCAGCGGCCAGACCCGGTTGTAAATCAGATCCATCATCCCGGGAATCCGACCACACTGTGAGTCAAGGGACTCGGCGACGCTGTTGAGGTAGAGCCGCCAATCATCGACCGGGTCCGGCCAGTTGGCAAGCTCCACAAAACGTTCGGCGACGATCCGTTCCAGTTCGGTCCGACCGGAAACGTGGCGGTACAGGGCTGAGTGCTTCACCCCGAGTCGTTCGGCAACACGCTGGAGGGTCAGAGCGGCCATGCCCTCGTCGGCGATCAGCGAGAGCGCGGCGTCCGCGATGTGGTCGCGGCTGATGCGTGCTGTGCGTCCCGGACCCCTGCCGCCTGAACCGGCGTGCTCAGCGCTGAGGGCGCGGGCGCGTTGCCGGTCGGGGGATGCGTCGCGAGCTGTCATCGTCTCACTGTATGGCGCTGGGGCGAGGGCAGTCGACCGCTGCGGCGGTCAGGTGTCTAATCAAACTCGGGAAGCTCAATCGGGGTGTAGCTCGGCAGCGGGCCAATTGTGGGGAG
>JBQELM010000249.1:0-4019 GCA_052103915.1 Mycetocola sp.
GCGTTATGCACCTGTTTTTCCGCACCATCCTGGTCATCTGGAAGGCGCGTCGGCGTTCCCGCAGGGGCGAAACCGTTGATCCGCGTGCGGTAAGCAGGCTTCGGCTCCGCACACTGCCAACGGACATCGATCTGCTCGGTCATATGAACAACGGTGTGTACCTCTCCATTTTTGATCTGGGCCGATACGACCAGATGATCAGGTCGGGCCTGTGGCAGCCGATCAGGGACCGCGGCTGGTATCCGGTTGTGTCGTCGGAGACGATCAGCTTCCGGCGTTCGCTTGAGCTGTGGCAGCGTTTTGAGATCGAGACGCGGATCATCGGAGTGGACGACAGAGCCGCCATCGTTGAGCAGCGGATTGTTGTGGAGGGTGAGGTCTACACGCGCGCACTGATCCGTGCTCGTTTTCTGGCCAAGCGGGGTGGCCCGGTGCCGATTGATGAGCTCATGGGGGCGATTGGGATGCGTGCTGATGACCTGCCGCCGCTGCCGGAGTGGGTGCGGGAATGGGCGCGCGCGTCGGCGCTTCCCGGCAGCCGCCAACCCGCACCAAGTACCTGGCCTGAAAACTGAGTGGCCGCGCGGAGCCGTCTCCGTCTGCAACGTCGGCGGCCGCGCGTAGGCTGACGGCAATGAGTGCTCAGCATCCCACCCCCGACTCTGTCACCACCGGGACTTGTCCGCTGGATGGCAGTCGTGGTGATGCGCCGATGGGGTCCGGCGAACGTCAGCTCCGTCTGCCGGTGACAGCACCGCTCAGCCTGGGATCGGTTCTGGCTCCGCTTCGACGCGGCATCGGCGATCCGTCGTATCGCAGGGATGATGGCGGCCGGATCTGGATTGCCCGTCAGGAGCCCTCAGGCGTGGCAACACTGGCGTTTCAGCAGCGCACCGATCATGTTCTGGTCCGCGCGTGGGGACCAGGGGCCGATGAGGCGTGTGCTGCCGCGGCGCGGCTCCTGGGGGAGGGGGATGACTGGTCGTCGCTTGACCTGAGCCAGGTACCGGTTCTCGCGGAGGTTCGCCGCCGCCACCCTGGGCTGCGTCTGAGCGCATCGGGGCAGGTGTTCGCCATGCTTGTGCCCTCGGTTCTTGAACAAAAGGTCACCACTCAGCAGGCCTGGTTTGCCTGGCGGTGGCTGCTTCGGCGGCACGGAACACCGGCGCCCGGCCCGACTCCGCCCGGCATGATGGCCGCCCCGACCGCCGCGCAGTGGGCAGCGATTCCGAGCTGGGATTGGCACAGGGCCGGAGTGGACGAGAGCAGGTCGTTGACCGTCAGACGGCTGGCCGATCGGGCATCAGCACTGGCCAGACTTGATGCGGCCTCGCCGGAGGAGGCGGCTGAACGGCTGATGAGTATTCGGGGCGTTGGGCAGTGGACCGTTGCCGAGGCGCTGGCGCGGAGTCACGGGGCACCCGACGTTGTGAGTGTCGGCGATTTCCACCTCTGCCGGACGGTGGGAACTGCGTTTGTGGGTGAACCCGTTGATGACGCGCGCATGCTTGAGCTCCTTGAACCGTGGGCTGGGCAACGGCAGCGCATTCTCCGTTTGATCACCGCTGCCGGTATCCGAGCGGAACGGCACGGGCCTCGTCTGGGCGTTCCGGATCACGTCCGGTCCTAAGTCGACCATCCCTCCCCAGGGAATTCACTGCTGACTTCGCAACGCGGCGGGGTTGCATCCCCGTCCCTGGTCGCCGCGGGCATAGTCTCGATGTATGGTGCAGCCGTCGGATTCCACTGATCAAAACTACGCACTCCTGACAGAGCAGAGCTTTGTGCGGGTCGCGCGGTGGATTGAGTCTGCGGCGGCCGCAGAAGGCCAGAGCTCCGGCCAGAGCGCCGCGGAGCAGCTGTCAACGGTTGTGGCGCAGCTGGTCACGGATCAGGAGTCGGGGTCCTTTGTGCGTCTTCTGGCCACAGACGTTCTGCGTCCGGTGAACGCGTCCGTTGCCGGTCAGGGGGCAAGCCGTGCGGCACGCAACGCTCCGAGCGGGCTGTCCGGCGTTGCTCGTGCCGCACTCGCCGTTGGCGGTCAGCTGGGGCCGGTCATGCCACGGGTGGCTGTTCCCGCTGTCCGGCGCAGCATCAGGCATGCGGCAGCCTCTCTTGTCAGCTCAGACGATGCCGATGCGGTGGGTGAACTTATCCAGACCACCCAGGCTCAGGACATGCGGGTGGGCGTGCGTGTTCTGGCCGGTCCGGTCATCGGTGATATCGCGGCAGGCGTTGTCCTTGAGCGGCTCAGAGTGTTGGCCTCGCGTGATGATCTTGAGGTGCTGTCGATTGACCCTGCGGCACTGTTGCCTCACCTGACGCCGTGGTCGGCGCAGGGGGCGTCTGATGAGTTGGTTGCGAGGCTTGTCCCGGTGCTCACGGCGGCGGCAGCATCCGGTGTCCGGCTGATGTTTGATGCAGGGCTCTACCGCAACCACGACGCTGTGGTGCGGTCGCTGCTTCGCATTATTGATGCTGAACGGTGGAACAGGGTGTCGATTGGCATCACCCTCTCCGCGGCGATTCCCGAGTCATTCACCGATCTTCAGCTTGTTGTCGAGCACGCGCAGCGTCGCTACGACAGTGGCGGGGCGCCCATCGTTGTCCGTCTGGTTAAGGGTGGCAACCTCCCGGCAGAGCGTGTTGACGCCGAACTGGGGTCGTGGCCGCTCGCTGTGACAGAAAACAAGAAAGAGACCGACACCAACCTCAAGCGCATGCTGCACTGGGCGTTGTCGCGGGGGCGGACCGAGTGGGCGTCGGTCACGCTGGCCAGTCACAACCTGTATGACGTTGCGTACGCGCGCGCCATTGCTGAGGCGCATGGTGTGGTCGGCAAGCTTGAGTTCGAGTTCCGCCGTGGACTTGCAGGTCCCGCGCTAGCCGCGGTGAACAGTGAACTCGGCCCCGTTCGTATTGATACCCCGCTTCTGGCCGACGGCGACGCGGTTGCTCTTGGATCGTTCCTCACCACCCTGGCTTCGGAGTACAGCTCGGGTGCCTTCCCCGCACTTCGGTTGGGTCGTCCTGATTCGGCAATTGCTCTTCAGCACGAACGTGATGCGTTCCGGTCAAGCGTTGTGTCTCTTGAGGCCGAGCCGCACCGGGTTCCGGACCCGCTTCGCACCCAGAACCGTGAGACGGAGTGGACCGTCGGTGCGCCGGTTCCTGTTGAGTGGGGTCCGGACGATTCGCTGACGCGTGAACCAGAGTCAGAGGACTCTCCGCTCAGCCTGACGCAGAAGGTTCTTGGCCTCGCCGGTGTCCCGCGTGAGCCTGAGTCTCCGTTTGATACGGTGCGCGTTTTTGACAGCACGACGCTCCCTCAAAAACCGCTCAGCGATCTGGGTGCTCCTGGCTTTGTGAATGTCCCGGATACCGATCCTGCACTTGCGGCCAACCGGGCGTGGATGGATCGTTTGCTTCGGCGGGCTGAGCTCTCTGAGACGGGTAAAGACGCCGTTCGCGCAGCGGTCGTGGACGATGACGAGGTTGACGGTCTGGTTGCTGTCGTCCGCTCG
This sequence comes from Mycetocola sp., assembly GCA_052103915.1. Classification (GTDB taxonomy): domain Bacteria; phylum Actinomycetota; class Actinomycetes; order Actinomycetales; family Microbacteriaceae; genus Mycetocola_B. The sequence continues at coordinate 3,525 of JBQELM010000249.1, forward strand.
CGTGCAGAGGAGTGGGGTGCACGACCGGCCGAGCGGCGCGCTGATGTGGTGCTGCGTGCGGGGCTCTCGCTTGCCGCCAACCGAGACCGGCTTCTTGACGTCCTGGTGGCTGAGGTCGCGACAACGGTGACCGAGGCTGATCACGAGGTGAGTGAGGCAATCGACCTCGCCGGTTACTACGCGGCCAAGACACGGGAGCTTGACGCTGTCCGTGGCGCGCGGTTTGTCGCCCCTCGGCTCTGCGTTGCTCGCCCCGGCGCAGACAGGCCAGTGGCTGACGCGGCCGGATCGGCTTTGGCCGCACTGGCTGTGGGCGCTGGTGTGATCCTGGTTCCGGATGCTGGAACTCAGCGGTGCGTTGCGGTGGTGGCTGAGGCGCTGTGGGAGGCGGGATTCCCGCGTGACCTGCTTGTTGTAGCTGTACCCGGAACCGACGGCGATCCTGAATCTGATGACGTGGTCGGCCACGTCGCTGATGACGCCGACATAATCCCG
>JBQELM010000250.1:0-3991 GCA_052103915.1 Mycetocola sp.
GGGAGGGACACCGTGCGTTCCGCGCCGGTGCTGAAATCAACAATGACCGGTGTACCCGTGCCATTCTGCGTCACGGTCACCCCCGAGGCCGCGTTAAGCGAGAGGTTCCTCCACGTGAGGTCGTTGGCCGGGGTGTCGTCCAGGATTGGCGTGAAGCTACCGTCCTGACCGCTGATCGCGCCAACACGGAATTCCGATGCGGCGGAGACGAGTGCTCGATTTGCCGTCTGGTCGATGCCGCCAAGCAGGTACTGCCCACGCTGACCGGCAACACTTCCGACAAGCTTGCCGGTGCTGGTGTTGATGACGGCGACGCCGGAGACCCGATCGGTTGCGGTGCTTCCATCGCCGACCTGCACGTACAGCCGCTTGTTTTCCGAGTCAAGGGCCAGGGCGGAGGCTCTGTCCGTTCCCGCACCACCGTCGGCGGCTGGCACCACGATGGGCCAGGTGGCGATGGTCTCACCGTCACTGATTCGTGTCACGTTCACCACCGCGCCGTCGGTGGCGTCGTAGGCGCTGGTGTAGACGAGATCACCCGTGTCATCGAAGGCAAACGCGGGGAATGCGGTGCCGGTGATGTTCTGGAGGGTGGCGAGCGGCTCGGACGTTGTCGCCGGGTTGACGCCGGAGGTGTTGATGGTCCGAACACCGGTCGCGGTGCCCGCATAGAGGGCGTCGTGAGTTGATGCCGACTGGACCGTCGCCGGGTTGATTCGTGCGTCAAGGGGCACAGGGCCACCGAGGTGGAATCCAGGCTCAGGCTCCTCGGCCGGTTCGTAGTCGTTGGCTCCGGTGACGGTGAGGAAACCGCGGCCGGTCGCTGTGGTTCCAAACACGGACAGCTCATTGCTTGTGCTGTCCAGTGCGAACTGGGCCGAGGTGAGGCCGGTGCTGAGCGTGGCCACCGTGTCACCGGAGGTCAGGTCAACAACAGCCAGCTCGCCGGTCGTCGGGTTGAGGTAGTAGACGATTCCGTTGTCATCGTCCGCGATGATCTTGTACGACGTCGAGAAGAAGTCGAACCCGTCCAGCTTCTGCGTTGCGCCGGTGGCGATGTCAACGATGGTGTCGGTGACAACGATCTTGCCGGTCGTCGGCGCCGCTGCGCTCCGCGCGTTGGAGGCGTTTGTTGTCACCGGGCCGCTCAGGAGCGTGTCGCCCTGAGTTCCGTCGCCGTTGACGGTAATGATGTCGTCGGTGAGGCCGCGGGCGATGGCCCGGTCGTTCGCCTCGTCAATTCCGATCAGGTAGTACGCGCCATCCACGGAGCCGACAACGTCGCCGCTGTTTGTGTCGAGCACGATGACGGAGCTGACAGCCGTGAACGTCGAGCCGCTCTGTGCTTGAACGTAGAGTCGGTCATGGGTGGCGTCAAGAGCGATTGACCCGAGGCGGTCCACGGTCTGGCTCGCGGGAATGGTCCAGGTGGTCGCGTCAAATGTGGTGGCATCCGTGACGCGGATCTGAAGGTCACCGTCCGCGGTCTTCACGGTCGAGGAGGAGAAGGCCCGATTGGTGTCGGGGTCGTAGGCCACCGCTGCGAGGTTGTACGGAGTGGTGTCGACCGCAGGGATCGTGATGGCGTCGGACACCTGACCGGAATCGGTGTTGATCACGTTCAGCCGGGTGCTCAGGCCCGCGGTGATCGCGGTTGAACCGGAGACGACCGGGTGGTTGGAGAAGGTGAACGACCGGGACAGGCCGGTGACCTCTGACAGCGCGAACGGTGAGTCCGCTGGTGTGTCCGCGTGCGCGGGGGAGAGAGGTGAGGCTATCAGGGAGAGGCCGGCAACGGCGGCCAACCCCGCGGATAACCGTCGGGAGAGTCGGGGGCGGGACATGGTGCTCCTTGGTTGAGGGCGCGCAGCTCACTCGCCTCGGGGAGGGGTGAATGGCGTGCGATGGTCGCTGTCCTCGGGGATGAACATGCTGTGTGAATTGAGGTCAGCCTTGCCTAACAAAGGGTATGCTTATGTATACAAATTGGCCAGGCTTCACTGGTTGGCGATGACACACGCGGAAACATTGTGGTGCGTTCGTGCTGCGGTGCATTCGCGTTGCGGATCAGCGTGCTGAGTCCGACCGCCGGGATGCGCGGACTGGCGAGAAGCGCCGTGCGGAAAACCTGCGCCATTCGGGGGAGTGGTGGAATGCTCGTCAGAGGCGAATCCGCCGTAATCCAGCAGAGAGATGTGGGACGTGACTGAGAGCAACACCGCGAGTAAGGGTGAAACGGCGGCCGATGGACCAAACGATGTTCCATCGCGGTCCCCGATTCTGACCTTCCTGGGCTATCCACTTCTAGTTGCTGGCTTGTTTTTTCTCTTTACGGGGTTCGAGCTGGCAGGTGCTGTGCTCACCATTTCCGGCGTCCTCCTCATCGGCATCACCGAGCTGTGCTTTGTGATCTCAAAAAACGGGGCTCGTCGGTAACCGGCCCCGCCGTTTCGAAGGTTCTTACTGGTCACCTGTTGGCGCTTGGCCCCTACGTCCGGGACGCTTACCTCGTTTTCGCCGGTCGTCGGATTCAACGTTGGTCAGTAGGTTGAGATCATGAAAACCCGTATACGTATTTTCTCGAGGATCATCGCGTGGGCAACCCCTGTTGTTGCTCTGATCACGGGGATAGTGCTGACAAGCGTTGGTGATGTCAGTTTCTGGAGGAGCATCGGTACATCGGCTGACTCGGTCACGTCCTATGAGTCGGACTCGGTGGCCTTATGGCCTGTCGGTCTGGTCTTGGTCGGCGCGGGTGTGCTTTCACTCACCGCCACCGCGCTGGTGGAAGCGTTCGCAGGACCCCGGAGCTTAGAGACGTAAAAAGACGCAGGTCCAACAGCGCTACGGAACACTGTCGCAGTGAGCAGGCCCGAGCCAACCGATCTGGTCACTGATTCCCGCTTTACGGCAGAGCGCGCCGTACCCGAATGTCAGGTACGCCGCGTAGATGAGCGTCGACAGCGTCCCGCCGATTCCAGCTACGGCTGCCACGACCGTCCACAGCACGGTTGGGTTCGTGGCCAGCACTCCTGCGGCCACGGCGAAGGCCATGGTGAGTGGCCCCAGCAGGTAGTCAATGCGACGACCAAGGATCGGGGCAATCGGAATGAAGTGCGCGCCGATGACAAAAACCATGACCGGGAGGGCCCATCGCCCGTTGCCGGTCACGATCAGAACGATGGCGGCAACCATCCAGAGCGGGTGGGTGATGCCGTTCAGGATGCCCATCTGTGTGGCCTGACGTTTCTCGACCGTGGTCGGGCGGGAGGGATAGCGCGCGGCGTGCCGGATCTGCACGGTGCCGCGCACGATAAGAATCGCGGCCACGATGGTGATCGCCCCAAGAGCAATCGCACCGTTTACGCCCCAGGCCACGGGAAGCCAGGCGGCATAAAACAGTGCGTAACCGCTCATCATGATCGGGAAAAAGGCGATGGTTGTGGCGGCGGAGCCAAACCATTCGGGGGCTTCGTGCATCTGGGCGGTCACGTGGGGGCTGCCTTTCCTGCATGCATGGTGACGGTGTTTCTTCCCGCTTGAGCTTAGGGGGAGTGGGGCGGTGCTGAGGGCGGTGCCGGTGCTAGCGACACGGATCTAGCACGTGCTAAATTAAGGTCATTCCGCGCATGCTGGCGCGGCTCCCCACCCGATACGCAAAGGTCATCGATGATCAGAACCCTCGCCGCCGGTCAGTACTCCCGTGTTCTGATGGGCGGGCCGGATGATGCTGAGCCGGTGGAGCTGTTCCGCTCGGATCGGGTGCTCTTTGAGGCGCCCAACTGGTCGCGTGACGGTCGCAGTCTCTATCTGAACGGTGACGGCCTGCTCTGGCGGCTGGAGATGGCGAACCCCCGCGAGCCGCAACCGATTGAGTTCACGGGGCTGCCGCCCATCAACAATGACCACGTGCTTGACCCCGATGGTGAACACATCTTCCTGTCGGCCAACGACGGCCACATCTACCGGGGCTCGCTCAGCGGTGGGGAGG
>JBQELM010000251.1:0-3958 GCA_052103915.1 Mycetocola sp.
CGAGCCACCGAACGTCTGGAACACCGGCGGGCACGATTGTGTGCTCGCCGGTGTTGTGCGCTCAGCGTGAGCGCCACTGGCAGTCGCGGGGCACGCGGTTGGTGTCAGGCGAGCCGGGAGCCTGGCGAAGCACAGGGAACACACGCGGTATTCAGCGTGGGGTATGGGCGAACTTGTACCGTTGGGGGCAACCCCGACCCCGACGAGAGGTGGCGTCATGACGTCAGCCCATCCGTTCGCATCACGACCGTGGCTTGCGGCCTATCCGGACGACGTCCCGCACGATATCGCCGAGGTCACGCAGACGCTTCCGGAGATGCTGGCCGACGCGGTGTCCCGGTTCGGGTCACGACCCGCGCTGGAGTTTTTTGGGGCGCAGCTGAGCTATCGCGAACTGGACGACCAGGTCAGCCGGGTTGCGTCCGGCTTGCGCAAGCGGGGCGTGAGCGCGGGGGACCGGGTGGCACTTGTGCTGCCCAACTGCCCGCAGCACGTTGTGGCCCTGTACGCGGTGCTCCGGCTGGGCGCGATCGTTGTTGAGCACAACCCGCTGTACACGCCGCGCGAGCTTCGGCACCAGTTTGAGGACCACGGCGCAACCACGGCCATCGTCTGGGACGCGGTCGCCGACACCGTTGCCGAGTTCCCCGACGACATCCGTCCGGCGCAGATCATCGCCGTTGACATGATCAGGGCCATGCCGCGCGCCCAGCAGCTTGCGCTGAAACTGCCCATCCCCGCGGTGAAAGCCATGCGGGCCAAGCTGAGCCGCCGCCCCACAAGCAAGCGGGTGAGTCGCTGGGAGGAGCTGACATCCTCACGCCGGTTGTCGCGCCGGATCACGGGTCCCAGCCTCGGCGACACGGCGCTTCTGCAGTACACCAGTGGCACAACCGGCAGCCCCAAGGGCGCGATCCTCACCCACCACAATCTGCGGGCCAACGCCGCGCAGGGGCGCGCCTGGGTTCCCGAGCTGCACGAGGGCGAGGAGACGTTCTACGGGGTGCTCCCGCTGTTCCACGCCTACGGAATGACCCTCTGCGGAACCTTCGCCCTCAGCATCGGCGCCAAGCTTGTGCTGTTCCCCACCTTTGACGTTGACCTGGTCACCAAGGCGGCAAAAAAGAGCCCGCCAACGTTCCTTCCCGCTGTTCCGCCGATCTACGACAGGCTGGCCGTCGCGGCGCAGAAGGACACGATTGACCTCAGCACCGTTCGGTTTGCGATCTCCGGGGCGATGAGCCTCACACCGGCGACGATTGCACGCTGGGAGCAGGTGACCGGCGGACTGCTTGTTGAGGGGTACGGAATGACCGAGTCGTCGCCGGTGGCGCTGGGTAACCCCATGGGGCCCACCCGTCGGCCAGGAACCGTTGGTGTTCCGTTCCCTAGCACGGAGATCAGGGTGGTTGATCCCGATCAGCCCTCCGTTGACCGGGGGCCGGGGGAGAGCGGTGAACTGCTGCTGCGTGGTCCGCAGGTGTTTGCCGGATACTGGCGTCGCCCTGACGACACGGCCGCGACCCTCATTGACGACGGCTGGTTGCGGACGGGGGACATCGTCACCGTGTCGGAGGACGGTTTTGTGACCGTTGTTGACCGGATCAAGGAGCTCATCATCACCGGCGGGTTTAACGTCTCGCCGAGTGAGGTGGAGGAGGTGCTGCGCACCCACCCCGACGTTGCCGATGCGGCCGTGGTGGCGTTGCCCCGACCGGAGGGTGGCGAGATGGTTGCCGCCGCGGTTGTGATGGCTGAGGGGGCGCCGGCTGACCCGGCGGCACTGCGTGACTTCTGCCGGACCCGGCTGACCGCGTATAAGGTCCCGCGTCGGATTGAGGTTCTTGAGGAGCTGCCGCGCTCACTGGTCGGCAAGGTGCTCCGGCGTGAGGTGCGCGACAAACTGCTGCCGGCCGCGGAGTAGGTAGTACGGAGGGCTCGGGCCTGCGGATCGCCCATGACGGGGCCATCCGTAGACAGCACTGGCGGCCACACCCGAGGGGGGAGTGGCCGCCAGTGCTGTGTCGGTTGGGTGACGCTGTGTCGGTTGAGCGTCGCTGTGTCGGTTGAGCGATGGTGCGGTGGTTGAGCGGCGCTGTGCTGGTTTAGCGACGAAGAGCGGGACGTTCCCGTCCGCGCCGCCGCCGCTGGCGTGCCGGAAGTGAGCGTGCTCTGCCTGATGCAGCGGACGACGGTGTTGAGGGTGCCGACGCCGAGCGGGCGGTCGCCTCTGAAGGCGCCGAGTCAGCGCGTGCGGTCGTGGTCGCGGTCGTGGTCAGCTCAAGAGCGGCCGCCAGGGCCTGCTCGGCCTCCTCACGGTGTGTAAACGCGCCGAGCGGCTGAGCCAGCGGTCCGCGCAGCTCAAAGATGCCGTCAACGACGGTGATAAAACCGGCAAACTCCTCGTGGAGTGTTGCGGCAAAAACGTCGTCGGCGGCCTGACGCCAGCGGATCGCGGCGGTGGACGGTGGACAGGGATGTACTGCGGTGTTGATGAGAGTTCTTTTCTTTCACCGTGGGCACGACGGTCGTCGGCGCGCGCACGGGTTGTAACGGTGCCCGGCTGAACACGCCTGTGTCCTGCCGGAATGAGTGGTGGTTGCTCTGGAATGGTGACTGACCGGGACGGAGAGAGGGCCGTACGCATCGGTCGCATCAATATGAGCGAACCTCAAAAGACTAACACGGGATCGCCCGCAATGACAGGGTTTGGTCAGATTTCTGCGCCGAGAACATGGTGCCGACCAATCGGAAGCACCAGCGGTTTGCCCGAAACGGGGTCGGGAATAACCCTGCTCTCCAGGCCAAAAACGGTGCGAACGCTGTCCTCGGTGAGAACATCCGCTGGCGCTCCCTCGGCGTGAACCCGTCCCGACTCAAGCGCGATCAGGTGGTCGGCGTAGCGGGCAGCCAGATTGAGTTCGTGCAGCACAATCACGATGGTTGTGCCGCTTGCCCTGTTCAGTTCGGTCAGGAGGTCAAGCACCTCAACCTGGTGGCTTAGGTCAAGGAACGTTGTGGGCTCATCCAGGAGTAACAGCTCGGTCTGCTGGGCCAGAGCCATGGCAATCCACACCCGCTGGCGCTGACCGCCGGAGAGTTCATCAACGGGGCGCTCGGCTAGATCAGCGGTCTCGGTCGCGTCAAGCGCCGCGGCGACGGCGGCATCGTCGTCACCACTCCAGCGCGAAAAGACGCCCTGGTGCGGGTTGCGTCCGCGCCCGACCAGGTCGGTGACCGTGATGCCCTCCGGTGCGATGGGGGACTGCGGCAGAAGGCCAAGCGTGCGTGCAACGGTTTTGGCTGGCAGCCGGTGAATGGCCTCACCGTCAAGAAGGACCTGTCCCGTCTTCGGCTTCAGCAGGCGGGCGAGGGCACGAAGCAGCGTCGACTTGCCCGAGGCATTTGCTCCGACGATGACGGTGATTTTTCCCGAGGGGATGGTCAGGCTCAGGTCGCTGATGATGAGGCGCTCACCGTAGCCGAGGCTCAGTGACTCGGTCCGGAGCGAATGATTGTGGGTCACAGGGAGCCTCCCGCGCGGTTACTTCGGACGATCAGGTAAATCAGGTACGGCGCGCCAAGCACTCCGGTGACAACCCCAACCGGGAACCGGGTACCCAGCAGGAACTGGCCAACAAAGTCGGCGACAAGGACAAGCAGTGCGCCGAGCAGTGCCGAGGGGATCAGTAACGAACCGCTTGGCCCGACCAGTCGGGCGGCAATGGGGCCGGAGAGGAAGGCGACAAAGGCGATGGGCCCGGTCGCCGCGGTGGCGAAGGAGATCAGTCCAACGGCGCAGATGATCACGATGAGTCGGGTGCGGCTGACCCGCACACCGAGCGCCGCAGCGGTGTCGTCACCCAGCTGGGTTGTGGAGAGGTTGGTCGACTGGCTGAGCAGGATGGGCGTAAAAACCACGATCGCGACAAGCACGGGAATTGCTGCCGACCAGCTG
>JBQELM010000252.1:0-3953 GCA_052103915.1 Mycetocola sp.
ATCACCGAGCTGTCCGCCCGACTGGTTGATGAACTCTCCGGTGGACAACGCCAGCGCGTCTGGGTGGCGATGGCGCTCGCCCAGCAGACCGGGCACCTGCTGCTTGACGAACCAACAACCTTCCTTGACATCGCTCACCAGATCGACCTGCTTGAGCTGTTCGCCGACCTTCACCGCGATGGCACAACCCTGGTGGCTGTTCTGCACGATCTGAACCACGCCGCCCGCTACGCCACCCACCTCGTTGCCATGCGGGAGGGAGAGATCGTGGCGCAGGGGCACCCGCAGGAGATCATCACGGAGGAGCTGGTTGAGGCGGTGTATGACCTGCCCTGCCGTGTCATCACCGACCCGGTCTCCGGCACACCGCTCGTCTTGCCGTTGGGGCGGCGGGCGGCACGATGACAGAGGCACACTCCTTCGCCGGCGCTGATCGGGCGTCGGCGGTGTCGCTTCCCGTCACGGCTGGGGGACTGTTCCGCATCGCGCTCACCTCTGAGGGGAGGGGGTACGCACTCACCGCGGCAACACTGCTCATGATGGTGCACGCCCTTGCCGAGGCCACCATTCCCGTCCTGATTGGCGTCACCATCGATCAGGCTGTCCTGCCCTCAGACGTCGGAGCGCTTGTGGTGTGGATGGTGCTGCTTGTTGCTGTTTTTGTTGTTCTGAGTTTCAGTTACCAGACCGCTGCCAGGCTCATGGTCACGGTGTACGGCCGTGGGGAGCAAACGCTTCGCCACCTCACGCTGATGCGTATTCTGCGTCCACGGCTCTCCACCAGAACCCTGTCCGCCGGTGAGGCGCTCAGCTATGTCACCTCTGACACCTACCGTGTGGCAGGTGTGGCATGGTCGGTGGCGCAGCAGGGTGCCACCCTCGCCGCAATCACCGGGGCAGCCCTGGCCATGCTGGTCATTTCCCCGCTGGCAACGCTGACTGTTTTTGTTTCGACTGCCGTCATGATGGTTGTTATGCGGGCCGTTTCGCGACCGCTTGAGCGTCGGGGGCACAGCGAGCAGGAGGCGGCGACAGAGGCCGGTGCCGTTGCCGCTGACTTCATGAGTGGATTCCGGGTCCTCGTTGGGATGGGCGCTCGGGGTGAGGCGGTTCGCCGTTACACCAGGGCGAGTGACAACTCGCGGGTTGCCGCCACGCGGGCGGGACGGTCGCTCGCCGGGTATCAGGCGCTGAGTTCCGTGCTGGCCGCTGTCACGACGACGGCACTTGCCGGGTTGTCCGCCTGGTTTGCCTCCGACGGGCAGATCAGTATCGGCGAGCTGGTCACGGTTCTGGGGCTCGCCCAGTTTGTGAGTGGTTCGCTCGCCTTTGCCGGGTCGTTTCCGTCCAACTGGATTCACAAGCTCGCGTCTGCGCGTCGACTGGCCGATGTCATTAACGCCGACGACCTTCTGGCAGATGCGGGACCACCCATCCGGACCGAGACCGATCCCGGCACCACGACGGAGGACGCTGATGGCACGCCCCTGGTGCTGAGCTTCCGCTCGGCGGCGCAGCGGGTCAGCGTGAGCAGAGGGGAGCTCCTTGGGGTGCACACGCGGGACAGTGCCAGAGCTCGGGGACTGTCCCACCTGCTTGGTATGCGCACCCGCGCACCCCGTGGATCCGTGATGCTCATGATCAACGGCACACCCCACGACCAGATCGACTGCGACCCCAGTCGCTATCGCAGCCGGGTGGTGTCCGTGCCGCACTACCAACGGATTGGCGGTGGGTCACTCGGTGCTGCGGTGACCGGGACGCAACCGGATCTTGTGGAGCGTGGCCCTGTTGTGCCCGTCGCTGATCACGTGGCAACGGCAGCGCTGAGTGATGCCGTCACCCAGCTGGGTGGCTGGGATGCTCCCGTCGGTGAGGCCGGTCGGCGGCTCTCTGGTGGTCAGCGGCAGCGGGTTGGTCTGGCCCGCGCATTGCACTCCACCGCCGAGGTGCTTGTCTTTGACGAACCAACCTCAGCGGTTGATGCCGTCACCGAGGCAGCCATTGCGGCAGCCCTCGCCCGGAATGCAGCGACCATGATCGTTATCACGACCTCACCCGTTCTGTTGGCCGCCTGTGACCGTGTGGTGTACCTGGACAGCGAGCACGCCGTGCCGGACGAGCCCGCCGTACCGGATGAGCACGCCGTACCGGATGAGCGCGCCGCGACCGGCGGGAGCAACCATGACTGATGCGACTACACCCCGGCAGCAGCGGGGGTCGCTCCTTCCGATTGCCTCGGCGGCGCAGGTGCGCATGGTCGGTGCTGTTCTGCTTCGACGGCATCGCTGGCGGTCAGCGGGTGCTGCCGTCCTGTTCCTTGCGGCGTCGGCACTGGGGCTTGTCCTCCCGGCAAGTCTTGGCCGCATTGTTGATGCCGTTGCCGGGCAGCTGGGTTTTGCGGCAATCGCCCTCTGGGTTGGCGCGGCAGCCGCGGGAGCGGTTGGTGCTGCCCTGATGACGCTGTGGGCGGCACGCGTGCTGGCCAGTCTGGTGCAGGACTGCCTCGCCAGTCTGCGAGAGGATGTTTTTGCCTCGGCCATGCGCTTGCCCGTCACGGTTGTTGATGACGGTGAAACCTCCGATCTGCTCTCCCGCGTCACCGGAGACGTTGACGCTGTCGCTGAGGCGGGCGGAGAGGTGGCACCGACGCTACTGTCGGCCGGTTTTGCCGTTGTGGTGTCGATCGGTGCACTCGCGGTGCTTGACCCCTGGCTCGCCTTGGCCGGTGTGGCGTCTGTACCGTTCTATGTGCTGGGTACCAGGGCGTTCCTTCGTCGGTCACGAGTGGTGTTCCGTGAGGTTCGGGTTCGGGAGGCGGCCAGGGGCCAGGCTGTTCTTGACGCGGTCGAGGGCGCCGACACGGTGACGGCCTTCAACGAGCAGGACAGTGCGCTTGGCCGGGTGCACCGTCGTGCGGAGGACTCGATCAGTATTCAGATCGACGGAGTCCGGCTTCGCAATCGGCTGTACCGCTGGATTAACGGTGGTGAGGCCGTTGGGCTTGGTGCACTGCTGGTGATGGGGTTTGTTTTGCATGCTCAGGGCGTCATCACGATTGGCATGGCCACAACGGCGGCGCTGGTATTTCACAGGCTTTTTGACCCGATCGGTCAGTTGATCTTTGGTCTGGACGATATTCAGCGCGCGACCATTGGTCTGGCCCGGCTGGTGGGGGTGATCTCGGCGGCGCCGGCTGTACCCGACTCGTCGGCTGGCGGAGGCACGAAGCGTGTCGCTGCCACCACGGCGACCACCCCGAGGGGTGAGCCCGGCGTTGCCGCTGCACCTGCTGCGCCCGCCGTGGGGATGAGCGCGGACGATCTGAGTTTCCATTACGCCACAACGGGAAGGGGCATCACCGGGATGACCCTCCGGGTTGAGCCGGGAACAACGACGGCACTTGTGGGCACATCTGGCTCGGGTAAGAGCACCCTGGCCCGTGTCATCGCTGGCCACCACTCGCCAAGCTCCGGACGGCTTACGGTGGATGACCCGCAGGTCACGCCGTATTACATCTCGCAGGAGCTTCATCAGTTCCGCGGTGGTATCGCAGAGAACATGCGTTTGGTCGCACCGGAGGCCAGCGACGCGGACATCATGTCGGCCCTTGACGCGGTCGGTGCCGACTGGGCCCGTGTCCTGATGGAGCAGTCGGAATCGGGATCTCGCGGTGTCGAAACCGTGGATGCGACACCGGCCCCGGATCTGGATGATGGGCGAATCCAGCAACTGGCCATCGCTCGCGCCCTGCTGGCCAACCCGCCGATTGTCATTCTTGATGAGGCAACGGCAGACGTTGGACTCCAGCATCGACCGGCCGTTGATGCGGCGATCACCGCACTGCGGCGGGATAGAACCGTTCTTGTTATCGCCCATCGACTCCACCAGGCATCAACCGCCGACCAGATTCTTGTCTGCGCCGACGGCTGCATTACCCAGAGGGGCAGTCA
>JBQELM010000253.1:0-3940 GCA_052103915.1 Mycetocola sp.
GTTCGGCTCCCCCAGGGTGCCGTCCTCGACGAGGGAGGCCCACCACTGGCGGCTGAGCTGGAACTGCTCGTTGATGTCGACGGCCTTCGCGGAGGACATACTGCCGTCCTTTGCGACGGGCATGTAGTTCAGCTCGCAGAGAGCCGCGTGGCCCGTGCCCGCGTTGTTCCAGGCATTACTGCTCTCCTGCGCCAGGGTTTCCAGGCGCTCGAAGAGCTCGATGCTCCAATCGGGCTGCACCTGCTGCAACAGGGTGCCCAAAGTGGCGCTCATGATGCCGCCGCCGATGAGGACTACGTCTACCGTTTTCTTGCTGGTCACGATGGTCCAGTCTAGCCCTCTTGTCTGCTTGCCCCATACGCGAGACTTTTTGCGGCCTGCAAGGTCTCAGAGGAGGCATCCACGACGCGGGAGAACCCCATCCGCGTCGCCTCGCCCCGGCGGTGGCTTTCCGCCGTCACGGGGCGGATCTCCCCGGCCAGGCTGATCTCCCCGAAGGCGGCCAGGGTGTGCGGCAGCGGCCGGTCGGCGACCGCGGAGGCCAGGGCCAGGGCGATCGCAAGGTCCGCGGCGGGCTCGGTCAGCTTGACCCCGCCAACCGTGGACACGTAGACGTCGTCGGCGCCGATCTTCAGCCCCAGGCGGCGCTCCAGCACGGCGAGGATCATCGCGACGCGGGCGGAGTCGACGCCGCTGGTCACCCGGCGCGGATTGGGGGTGTTGCTCTTCGTCACGAGCGCCTGCACCTCGACGGGCAGGGCGCGCTTGCCCTCCATTGCGATCGTCGCGCAGGTGCCGCTCACGGCCCCGGTGCTCCGGCTCAGGAACAGCCCGCTCGGGTCCGGCACCTCCTGGATGCCCGTGCCGGCCATCTCGAAGCAGCCGACCTCGTCGGTCGGGCCGAAGCGGTTCTTGAGGGAGCGCACGAAGCGCAGCGCGGTGTGCCGGTCCCCCTCGAAGTGACAGACGACGTCCACGAGGTGCTCGAGCACCCGCGGCCCGGCCACGTTGCCGTCCTTGGTGACGTGGCCCACGAGAATGACGGGGATCCCGGTCGCCTTCGCGACGCGGATCAGGGTGGCGGCCACCTCGCGCACCTGGCTCGGACCGCCGGCGGCGCCCTCCACGGTGTCGCTCGCGATGGTCTGTACGGAGTCGATGATGACGAGGGCGGGCTCGACGGCCTCGATCTGGCCGAGCACGCTGCCCAGGTCGTTCTCAGAGGCGAGGAACAGGGTGTCGTGCATGGCCCCCGTGCGCTCCCCGCGCATCCGGACCTGACCGATGGATTCCTCAGCGCTGACGTAGAGCACACGACGCCCCTGCTGGGCGGCCTTCGAGGCGACTTCGAGGAGCAGGGTCGATTTGCCGACGCCGGGCTCCCCCGAGAGCAGCACGGTCGCCCCGGGCACGAGGCCGCCGCCGAGCACGCGGTCGAACTCGCCGATCCCCGTGGGAGCGTGCGTCACGCTGTCTCCGGCGAACTCGGTGATGGGGCGGGCCACCTTCCCCGCGCCGGGGAGGTTCGTGCGGACCTGGCGAGCGGCGATGCCCGTCTTCTGCCCGGCCTCGACCACCGTCCCCCACTGCTGGCACTCCCCGCAGCGGCCGACCCACTTGGGGGCCTGCCAACCGCACTCGGTGCACTCGAAGCCACTTGATTTCGCCATGCCTGTGAGCCTAACGAACGCCGCCGACACTCGCGCCGCGCACCTCGATTTCGCATCGGGGCCCTCTTGCGCGTAAGCTATTCCGCGGTGGCGTGTCCGAGCGGCCGAAGGTGCAACTCTCGAAAAGTTGTGTAGGGTAACCCCCTACCGTGGGTTCAAATCCCACCGTCACCGCCACATCTGGTCCTGGTTGTGAGCACATGCTCTCGACCAGGACCTTTGTGTTTCTGGCGGTGTGTGACGCCCCGCTGTCCGCTGCGATGGTCGACCTAGACTCGGTGTGTGCGCATCTCCACTGTTCCTTTGGCCGTCATCATCGCCGCTGCTGTCCTTGGCCTCTCTGGGTGCTCCGTCCCCGACCCCGCGGTCGAGAGCGCCGCACCAACGCAGACTCCGGTCGGCGCCGAACCCGCAACGCTGGACGAGCTTGCCACTGCTGTGATCGCTGAGGGGCTTGTTGACAGCGCGTCCCTGTATACAGACGGCGGATCCGCCACGGTGCTGACCATCCAGTTGGGCTGGGACGATCAGCCGAATGCGCAGGAGCAGCTCGCCGCTCTGGAGGAGATCACCGATCGTGTTGACGATCTTCCGGCAGACAGGCCAGCCGACACAAAGATTGTTCTCACCACGGTGCGTTCCGACGGTGACCTCGCCGCGGTGCAGACGGGGTATGACCCGGGGGTGGCAACGCTCGGCAGAATGGTGGAGATCGTGAGCACCCCGCTTTGCACAACGGCGACACTCGAGCGTCGTGACACGGGCGACGGTGAGGGGGAGCGTTCCATTCTTGACCTTCGCTGCGTTGTTGACGCCACCGACCCGGTGGGGCTGGCGGGCGCCTATGACGAGGTCACCGCACTCGGAACCACCATCGATGGGGTGGATGCCACCACCTGGCAGGTATCCCTGGCAGGGAGGTCAACGTCTGACGCGCTGCTTCGCCTTGACGCTGGCCCGTTCCCTGGGCGTCAGGACCTCCTGATTTCCACGATGAAGGCTGCTACCGAGGCGAACGCCGATCGGCTCACGGTGATCGATACCGGAACCTCCGTGGCCATCTCAGGTTTTGCCGACGAGAGCGCGTCAACGCTGTGCCAGAACCTTGTTGATGAGGTCACCGCGGATGGGGTCGAGCGAGCCAGCGCCATCATGCAGTTGCGCGACGCTGACCCGGCTGACTGGGCCTGCTACATCCGTCCCTGATCCCTGATCCCTGATCCCTGATCCTTGATCGCCCCGTCGCAACACGCAGAGGTCCGTCGCTCGGTGGGCTCCGAGCGGACAGTCCACAATCGATCGGTGACCCCACCTGTGTCGTCCTGTAACCGGTGACACAGCTCAGGCCCCGCATCCAGGGTGGATACGGGGCCTGTCTGACGTGCCGCGTGTGACGCACTACTGACGTCCGCGCGATGGATACAGCGGAAGTGAATACCGCCGCCCACTGTGTCTGCTTAGCCGAAGCGAACGCTGCCGCCTGGTGTGTCTGGTCAGCCGAAGCGAACGCTGCCGCCCGGCCCGCTCAGTTCAACCCGAAGTGCTGGCTCTCCAGCTGTGACCGTGACATCCGTAACGCCGAGAGCAGCGAGCACCGACTCGGCCCAGAGCGGTTCCGGGTGGCGGAACTCAAGCACGCTCAGCTCAAGCTCTGGGACTGTGTCTACGGATGGGTGGGCAGTTGTTCCCCAGTCGATGAGGAACGGGATGACAGGGGCGCCGGTGCCGTCACGCGTCAGGCGCCATTCGAGGAGCGTGCCGTCGGGGCGAGCGCGGGACAGGTCGCCAATCGCGCCCGTTGAGTAGCCGAGATCCGCCGCCGCCTGCGACGCGACTTCAATATCTGCGGGGTGAACGGCCCACGCAGCAAGCTGGGGACCGTCCAACGAGGCGATGCCGAAGGTGGAGATCTTGTGCGCTTCAGTGTCGCCGGCGGGGTCAGGACCGATGAGCTCAAGGTAGTGGCCACGACGCTCGCCATTGACGGTCAGGGAGATGAGACTGTTTGCGGTGCCGGTCGGATGCCGACCACCAGCCTGAGCCTCAACTCCAGTCGCGGTCAGGACCTCGTCGACCAGTGCCGTGAGGGATGGCCCCGCGATCACAAGATGATCGAGGACAGGGGGAACGGGGGAGTCGGACATAGCAGCGCCTTCCTGTTTCATGCGTGATCGAGTTCTCGTGACCGACGCTAGAGCGAACTACCCGTGTCGGCGATTGTTTGCGACGCGCAACGTCACACAATGACGCCCTGTGCCCTGTGCCCTGTG
>JBQELM010000254.1:0-1216 GCA_052103915.1 Mycetocola sp.
GACGACTGGAAGGCCTGGGCTGGACAGCGTGAGCAGTGGGCGGCAAAGAGCCAGGCCCAGGCCACCGCGGACAGTGCGGATTCGGCCGAACAGCGCCGGCTCTACCTGGCGCAGCAGCGTCGGGAGCGTTTGGATGAGGCGCGGCTGCGTCGTGAGGAGCGTCGTTTGCGGAGTAAACGACTCCCGGCATCGGCAAGCTGGCTCGTCATCGGAATCGCTCTCCTGAGCTCGGTCGCCTGCTGGGCATTGCTGTCGCCGGACATCGGGAACTCAGAAGCAACACTGCCTGCCATCGCTGTTGCGCTGACAGTTCTGGGACTTGGCATTCTGATTGCTGGTCTGTTCCGCCGCCGTGCCCTGGCGCTGACGATCCTCAGCATGCCGCTGGCGCTGAGTGTTGCGGTGGCGATCGTGATTCCCGCTGTGAGTATTCGTGCTGGCGGCTACAGCTCCTACATTGACCGGGACATTGCGGCTGCGAGCCAGAGCGCTGGCCAGATGGAGCTTGTGCTTGACGGTAACCAGCCGGTGAGGGATCAGACGCTTGAACTGGGCGCGGGAGAGATCAACATCACCCTGGTCAACGGGGCACGGGTTGATCTGGACGTTCAGGCCGCGGTCGGAGAGATTGTGCTCGGTGAGCGGATGAGTGATGAATCTGAGGACAACGGTTGGAGCGAGGACTCACTCGTGACCGTTGCGGGCATGTGGCAGGGGGTCGTTGGCTCCGGAGACGGTCCGGTGAGCACACTGCACATCCGGCTTGGCGCGGGACAGATCACGATCAACGACCATTCGGATGAGGACGACAGCGACAAAGCAACGTTTGAGGGCGCTCCCAACCGAGCCTCCACCACCGGCATCAAGGAGAACTCATGAACGCCACACCAGCGAAGAAAAGCAAGAAGACCGCACAGCAGTCGGAGCTGAGCCAGCCTGACCCCGGCACCACGGTCGTGCCCGATTCTGATGCTGTGACAGAAACGGTTGCGTCACCGGCCGCCACGGCGGAGGACTCCGGGGACGACAGCACTCGTGATTCTGCTCGTCAGGGGATAAACGCTTTTACCCCTGACACCCAGAATGTGGAGGATCTGTTCCCCACCGAGGCGTCACCCGCTGGCCAGGCAAGCGGCACACAATCAAGCGGTGTCCCGCCGACCGCTGCTCACGCACCCGCTGCTCACGCACCCGCTGCTCACGCACCCGCTGCTCA
>JBQELM010000254.1:1316-3938 GCA_052103915.1 Mycetocola sp.
CACCCGCTGCTCACGCACCCGCTGCTCACGCACCCGCTGCTCACGCACCCGCTGCCCACGCACCCGCTGCCCAGCCCCAGCCGCGACCACGCATCCGGGTGGCGGCCATCATCTGGGGGACACTCATCACGGCGCTTGGTGTGCTCGCCACCGTGCTTGGTGCTGAACCGTGGCGACAGATCAACTTTGCTGAGACGGTCTGGAGTTTGCCGCCCGCGGCCTCCGCGGCGATCGCAATTGCAGCAGTTGGTGGCATCATCGTCCTCGCCGCTCTGGTGAGATTGCTCGCAAGACTCGGTGAGCGTGACAGTCTGGGACGGTGACATTCCTCTCCGAAGCCCCCGAACGTACAACCAGTGCGACCACGGCCCCGCGCTGGGCCGTGGTCGTCTGGGATGACCCGATCAACCTGATGAGCTACGTGTCCTATGTGTTCCGCAGCTACTTCGGCTACAGCAGGGACAGGGCGGAAGAGCTCATGCTCCAGGTCCACAACGGGGGACGGGCCATCGTTATCGACGGTCAGCGTGAAGCCATGGAAGGGCACGTTGCGGCCCTGCACGGCTACGGTCTGCAGGCAACCCTGGAGCCGCTGTCATGACCGGGCTCCCCGCCGAGTTCCGTGCTGACGACACCGCAGACGGGCGCGGATACCTGATCACTCTTGCCCCGCGTGAGGGTGAGGTTCTTGTCTCACTGGCCACCGATTCCGGTGCGCTCCTTGCCGCCAACCCCGAGTTCGCCGCGCTCCTGGTCCCGGAAGCGTACCCGGACGACCCGGAAGCCTCGGACGAATTCGCCCGCTACACCTCAACCGATCTTGGCCTCGCACGGATCGCGGAGCTGGAGCTCTTGGCGGCTGCGCCGGCGGAGGGCGGGGAGTTCCGGGTCAGCGAGGAGAACGTCGCGGCGGTGTTGAGGGGGATTGGGTTCCTGAGGCTGTTGCTCAGCGATTCCTCCGGCGGCGCGGATGAGGGCGACGAGGATAGCGAACACAGCGAGACAGGATCCGACGACTCGACCGAGGTGCGTCAGGCAGTCTCCCAGTGGCTCGGCTGGTTGCAGGAGACGCTCATCACGGCGCTCGACGAGTGACCGGCACCTGCCCCGGGCGCAGCGGGTCGCCGTGCCTCTCCCGAGCACGCCGCTCGGCAAAGGACCAGCACTGAGTCGGTAGCCTGAGAGCACCATGCATATCCTGATCACCACCGACCAGAACGTCTCATCCCTTGGTGGCGTTCAGGTGTCCATCCGCCTGCAACAGCGTTTCCTGCGGGCGGCCGGCCACCGCGTGACCGTGGTCGCACCCCGCTCATTCACGGGGGCGGAGCCAGACGCCGACGATGTTCTGCTTCCGGCGATCCCCATCACCGGTGACCGTGAGTACGGGGCGAGCTGGCCGGGGCGATCCGCCGACAGGTTCATCGATCGTGCCCTGCGCGATCGTCCACCGGTTGACATCGTGCATGTTCAGGGCGACTACTGGGGCGCGGTGGTTGGCTACCGTTTTGCGGCACGCACCGGCGTCCCCGTTGTCCTGACAACACACAACAACCTGGACTACGGCATCCGTCAGGTCATGCCGCTGCCTGGGTTGGTCATCCGAGCACTGCTGTTCGCCCAGCGTCTTGTCCTCCGGCCCCGACTGAGCAAAAAACGGGCGAGTGCGGCGGCCGTGCTGAACGAGTACGCCGTGCGCTCGGCCGCGGTGACCGCGCCGTCCGGGCATTTTGCCCAGTTGCTCATGGACACCGGTGCCGCCGAGAGCGTTGAGGTGGTGTGGAACGGCGTGGACGACGGCGTGATAGCGGCTGTCCTGAATGCTGGAACTGATGGCGGTAGCGCCGCCGACAACAGCGCCGACAGTGACAGCATCGCTGTGGCCGATGCGTCCTCAGAATCCATTGTGCCCCGTGGGCGTCCGGTCTTTTTGTGGACGGGACGGATGAGCGCAGAAAAACGATTCCTTGAATTCCTTGACGCGGTTGCCATGGCCAACGTTGATGCTGAGTTCCGTATCTACGGCCAGGGAATGCTGCTGACAAAAGGAAAAGAACGTGTGGCCGCAATGGCTGCTGCGGGACACCGGTCGACGGTTCGGTTTATGGGAAAAGTCGACTACACCTCATCGCTTCGGGGAATCCACCAGGCCGATGCGCTGGTTCAAACCTCCATCGGGTTTGAAACGCAGGGAATGACCGTTTTTGAAGCGGCAGCGCTGGGCACACCAAGCATCGTCAGCGACCCGCGCATTGCGGCCGAGTTGCCCGACGGTGCCTGCGTTCAACCGGCGGACGGCAGCGTCGCCGCGCTCGCGGCTGCGCTCACCGCTGCGGATGAGCGGATCAGGACCGGCACCTGGTTGAGCGTGCCGGACGTTGCATCGGAGCGGGTGCTCCAGAGTAGGCAGACCGAGCACATGCTCAGCGTGTACCGCCGGGTGCTGCCCGCCAGATAGTTTGTGGGTGTGTCCGCGCTGCGGGTACCGATAACCTCAAGGGACAACGGCCCTGACATCAGATCTGGGTGGGGCTGACCACTGTTGAGAGGAATCGCATGATCAACGCTGACGTAGAGACGCTTGCCAGCACGGGAGCCGTGATCAGTGGAGCGGTCATCGCC
>JBQELM010000255.1:0-3937 GCA_052103915.1 Mycetocola sp.
CACTGTTGTTCCGGCCCCCGGCGCGCTGAAGACCCGGGCTGCCCCTCCCGCGTCGCTCACCCTTGCCACAATCGAGTCGCGGAATCCCAGCCGTTCCGTGGGAAGCGCAGCCGGGTCAAAGCCCCGGCCCGTATCGGTAACAACGACCCGGATTGTCACCCCGTCGTCGCTGAGCGTCACCTGCGCCTGGGTTGTTCCGGCGTGCCGGCGCACGTTCTCCAGGCACTCGGTCAGGGCCAGCTGGATGGCCTCGGCCCGGGCGGGCGGAAGCGCCAGGTTGGTCTCGCCGTGCCAGTCGATGCTCAGACCGTGCTGGTCAAAGCGCTCAATGATGCTGGCAAAGTCTCCGTGCTGTGTTCGCCTGTCGC
Organism: Mycetocola sp.; assembly: GCA_052103915.1. GTDB lineage: Bacteria > Actinomycetota > Actinomycetes > Actinomycetales > Microbacteriaceae > Mycetocola_B. Next base: position 369 of record JBQELM010000255.1, read on the forward strand.
TCCGTGTGACAAGGGAGTAGGAGCCGGAACTGTGCGGTTCTGGTGTCTCGCCGAGCCGAAGCCGTTCAAGGAGTTCCGCGTCGGCCGCTGCCTGCTGTCGCAGGGCATCACCCTGCACCCCTGCGCCACCGTGGGCGAGCATGGAGAGCGTGGCCAGGACCGTGTCATGCAGCAGCCGGGCCTCGCGCAGCCGTTGGGCCTCCACCTCGCTGGCCATCCGCTCGATGCGGTGTGCCTCGCCGATGCTCACAACCTGCCGTGACATCAGCACAAAACTCCGGTTGAGCCAGATACCAACACCGGCGCTCACACCCCAGGCCGTCACAAAGTACAGAACAATCGACAGCTGCAGCGTGGGCTCAAGGTCAAGAACAAGCAGCAGCAGAAGGCAACAGGCGAAGGCGCCGCACAGCCCGCTGAGTCGTCCCCAGCTGTCAACAAGGAGCGGGGCGAGCGAACCGGCGGCCCACGACTGTGTCATCACAATGGCAAACGCTGCGCCGTCAGGGATGTCAGGTCCGGAGCTAAGCAGGATCATGACGGATGTCGTCATGGCAAGGACAAGGACCGCGGACATCGTCAGCGGGTTGCGCCGGAACGAGAGCATGAGGTGGGCCACACCAAGTAACGCAAGAAGTGTTGAGGTGATCGCCAGGTCGATATCGCCCATGGTGCCCGGAATGGTGAGACAGATGAACGCGGCGATCACACCGCTGAGTCCAATGGCCAGCGTTGACTGGGTGAGCAGTCGTGACTGCTGCCAGGAGAAGCGGTTCTGCTCCTGACGGCTCATTCCGTAGCGCTCCGGTGTGAAGCGGGAGAGCTCAGCCACAATCATGGGGGTCCTTCGGCACAGGGTATGACAAGGACTCTAACGGAGCGGGGCGACCCCCGGGTGATCAAACAGGCTCCGCAGTGCATGGGAGACCGCGTCTGATTCGATGAGGAAGCCGTCGTGGCCAAACTCCGAGTCGAGCTCGATTGCAGAGTTGCCGTGAATGTTGCCCGGCAGTCCTGCCGCGATGCGGCGCTGATCGGTGATGGGGAACAGGCGGTCACTGCTGATGCCAAGGACAAGGGCCGGGGCGGTAATGCGGGACAGAACAGCCTCAACGCCGCCGCGGTCGCGACCGATGTCGTGTGAGTTCATCGCCTCGGTCAGGCACAGGTAGCTGTTGGCGTCAAACCGCCGGGTGAAACGGTTGCCGTGGAAATCGAGGTAGGACTCGATGGCAAAGCGGCCGGAGCGCCCGATTGGGCTGAGCGCCGACTGGGCAGCCCGGCCGAAACGATCATTGATTTCAACGGCGCTCCGATAGCTGATCAGGGCGATCCGTCTGGCGAGGGCCAGGCCGCGGTGTGGTCCTTCCACGGCATCGTAGTAGTCACCGCCGGCGAAGGCCTGGTCGGTCCTGATGGCGTCAAGCTGGACCGCGTTCATGGCGATCTGATCAGCGGTGGTTTCAGCCGTTGAGGCCAGCACCGCCAGAGCCCCCACCCGCTCGGGAGCCATTGCTGCAATCTCAAGCACATGCATGCCGCCCATTGAGCCGCCAATGAGGGCGGCAACCCGGGTGATCCCGAGCGAGTCAAGGAGAGCGAGCATGGCGTTGCTCTGGTCACGAACGGTCAGGTACGGAAACCGCGACCCCCACTCGCGACCGTCGGGCGCAAAGCTGCTTGGGCCCGTGGACCCCTGGCACCCGCCCAGAATGTTTGGTGCGATCACAAAGTAGGTGTCGGTGTTGATGGCCAGACCCGGGCCAACGATGTCGTCCCACCAGCCGGGCGTCCTGTGGCCGGGACCGGCAGCACCGATCACATGCGAATCGCCGGTCAGCGCGTGCGGCAAGAGAACAACGTTGTCTGCCGTTGGTGACAGCGTGCCCCAGGTTTCGTAGGCGAGCCGCACGTTGGGCAGGGTCCCGCCAGCTTCAAGCTGGAGCGGGCCGAGGTTGGCAAAGCGCCGCTCACCCACCGGGTCGCCATCGCGCCAGGCCCCGGAGATCGGCGGCTTGCCGAGCGCAAGGAGCTGCTCTGTGGGGACCAAGCTGGAGGGGGCGGTGTCCGCTGCGCTCTGCCAGTCCATACCTTCATTGTGGCGCACTCGGCGGAGGGACCGGACATTGTTACGGGGAGGTCAGGTGCACCACGGTCCAGGGGGGCGCTCAGCGTGCGCACACGCTGAGCGGTGTCACCGCGCAACCGTGCCACCCGGACAAACAACGGCGACGCAGGCCAACACGTGATGGCCTGCGTCGCCGCCAGGCGCACGATGGCGTGTTACGCCCGGCGTTCCTGCACCAGGCGGTTGGCTGCGGCCAGGCCCTGCTCCAGGTCTGCGAGCAGGTCCGTGATGTTCTCAAGACCAACGGACAGACGCACAAGACCCGGGGTCACACCGGTCGTCAGCTGCTGCTCCGGCGTCAGCTGCGAGTGGGTGGTTGAGGCCGGGTGGATCACAAGCGAACGAACGTCACCGATGTTGGCCAGGTGGCTGAACAGCTGGAGCGAGTTGACCAGCTCACGACCAGCATCAACACCGCCCTTCAGCTCAAACGACAGCACAGCACCAACACCCTTGGGTGCGTAGCGGTTGGCCGCCTCGTACCAGGGGCTTGACGGAAGACCCGAGTAGTTGACGCTGGCGATGTCGGGGTGCGCGTCAAGCCACTCGGCAATCTCCTGCGCATTCTGCACGTGCCGCTCCACACGGAGCGACAGCGTCTCGATGCCCTGGATGAGCAACCAGGCACTGTTCGGGGAGATCGCCGCGCCCAGGTCGCGCAGACCCTGAACACGTGCCTTGATGATGTACGCGAGAGCATCGCCGACGGCTGTGGTGTAGCTGGCACCGTGGTACGACGGGTCCGGCTCGGTGAGGCCGGGGAACTTCTCGACGTTTTTTGACCACTCAAACGTTCCGCCGTCAACAATCGCGCCACCAATGACGGTGCCGTGACCGCCGAGGAACTTGGTTGCCGAGTGAACGATGATGTCCGCGCCGTGCTCAAACGGGCGGATCAGGAACGGTGTGGCAATGGTGTTGTCAACGATCAGCGGGACACCAACCTCGTGCGCAACGTCGGAGACGAGGCGAATGTCGAGCACGTTGATGCGCGGGTTGCCGATGGTCTCGGCAAAGAACAGCTTGGTGTTTGGCCGCGCGGCCCGACGCCACTCCTCGGGATCGTCCTGGTCCTCCACGAAGGTGGTCTCGATGCCCAGCTTGGCGAGTGTGTACTTAAACAGGTTGTACGTTCCGCCGTAGATCGACGACGACGAGACGATGTGGTCCCCGGCCTGGGCAATGTTGAGCACCGCGAGGGTCTCGGCCGCCTGGCCGCTGGCGACAAGCAGAGCGCCCGTTCCACCCTCAAGGGCGGCGATGCGCTGCTCGGCGACATCCTGCGTCGGGTTCTGAATGCGGGTGTAGATGTTGCCAAACTCGCTCAGCGAGAACAGGTTCTTGGCGTGGTCTGCATCGTTGAAGACGTAGCTGGTGGTCTGGTAGATCGGGGTGGCACGAGCGTTCGTGACCGGGTCCGGCTGAGCGCCGGCGTGAATCT
>JBQELM010000256.1:0-3935 GCA_052103915.1 Mycetocola sp.
ACTCCTTTGTTGTGTGCGGCGGGGGTGTGCCGCATCATCGTCAGCGTAGGCATCACGATTGAGCCGCTAAAGTCGGCCAGGATCGAGGTGGTGGCGTTTGCCGTGATGACGGGCAAGTGGACGCACTGCAACCCCGTGCAACCCCCGCCAGCTCTGGCATAGAATTGGTCAGGCGCCACGTCAGTTCCGACGATTCTTGGCGCACGGAGGTCACCCATGGCGCGTACGGTTTCCCCCGGTCATGGACCGGGGACTCGTCGGCGTCGGTTGATCGAGCAGTCCTGGTCGCGCATGCGCCATCAGGGCGTGCGTCCCGACCGTCGTGTTCCCCGTGCGGACCCGCAGGCCGCCGACCCCGACGCCCCTGCAACGCGTGAACTCCTCTCTCTTGTGCCGATGATGAACACACACCTGGGGGCTCTCACCGAGGACGAAGTCCTGGTGTTTGTCCTGGCCGATGAGACGGGCAGGGTGGTGCACCGTGAGTCGGCGGGGACGCTCACGAGCAAAGCCGATCAGCTTGGGTTTGGCGTTGGTGCCGCCTGGGGTGAGCGTCAGGTGGGGACCAACGCCATTGGGACGGCACTTGTCAGTCGTCAGGCCGTTCACATCCACGCAACCGAACACTTCCTCAGCAATCAACACGACTGGTCCTGTGCTGGTGTCCCCATCTGGGATCCACGCTCAGCCGGACTGCTCGGCGTTGTGGACGTGTCGGTTCCGGCGCAGCAGTCGCACCCGGCGACGCTGAGCCTGGCCTCGCTTCTGGCGCACACCGCCCATCTTGAGCTCAGGGAACGTCACAGGAGGGAACTGGAGCAGCTGCGTCATCTGGCGTGGACGCACCCCGCGGCTCGTGGCGGGGAGTGGAGTGTTGTTGACCGACACGGCTGGATCGCTGACGCCGCTGACTTCGGCACACAGCGTCGGGTTCGGCTTCCTGACGGTATTGAGCCCGGTGCCGTTGTCATCCCTGGGCTGGGGGAACGTGTTGCGGAGCGTCTCGGCGATGGCTGGGTGCTGCGTGCGGGTGGCTCACATCCGGCGGCACCGCCGGAGCTGGCACTGCACCTGATCCGAACCGATACGGGTGCCGACGCCGTGCTTGAATCTGTTGCGGCCAGACATACCGTTCAGCTGTCCGCCCGTCAGGCGCAACTGCTGTCGATGATTCTTTCTGCTCCGCGCGGTCTCAGCGCACGAGCACTGTCTGAGCAGCTGTACGGCTCAGCAACACACACGGTGACCGTCCGGGCAGAGATCTCCCGACTTCGGCGCCAGCTGGGCGACATCATTGTGGCCGCACCGTACCGGCTGGCCGCGGGAATTGTGGCGGGAACTCCGCTGGGGCCTCCGGGCGGTGGGGCACCTGATCGTGCTGTACCTCGTTCTGGTTCCGGGACATCGGAGCTGTCGGCTCTCGGGTCTACGCTGGGGTTATGACTGAAACTGCCCCCTCAACCCTGACCGTTTTTGGTGCCGACTGGTGCCGTGACTGCCTCCGCTCCAAGGCCCTGCTTGACGGTCTTGGTGTTGAGTACACCTACGTTGACCTGGTTGCGGACGAGAGCGCTGCCGAGCGCGCCCAGGCGATCAGCGGTCGCACCCAGATCCCCGTTGTGGTGTTCCCCGACAACACCCACCAGGTGGAGCCAAGCGATCGTGACCTGTCGGCAAAGCTGGCCGAGCTTGGCATCATCACCCAGGCCTAAGCACAACGGGGCCGGTGCCGGATATTCCGGTGCCGGTTCAGGCCGTGCCGGTGCCAGTGCCGGTTCAGGCCGTGCCGGTGCCAGCGCCGGTGCCGGTTCTGTTTCGGCGGATCTGTCTGATACCCGGGACAAGCCCGGCGGGGGAGCGTCCGGATCCGCGACCGAGACGTCGCACAGCCTGTTGACCGTTGTCATCGCATTTGCTGCCAACGTTGTTGTTGCCGTGGCAAAAACGATTGTGGCGGCGATCACGGGGTCAGCCTCGCTGGTGGCCGAGGCCGCGCACTCCTGGGCCGACGCGGGGAACGAGATCTTCCTCCTGGTCGCCGAGCGCAAAAGCATCAGGCGCAGAGACGCCAGGCACCCGCTTGGCTACGGCAGGGAGAGCTACGTCTGGTCGATGTTTGCCGCGTTTGGTGTGTTCACCGCCGGTTCTGTGGTGTCGATCATGCACGGCATCTCTCAGCTGAATGCCCCCGAGGGTGATGTTAACTACACGATCGGGTACCTGGTGCTTGGCATCGCCGCTGTCCTTGAGGGTGCGTCGTTCGTGCAGGCCCTCCGCCAGGCCAGGGGCCAGGGGCGCGCACGCGGACTTCGACCGCTCCGCCTGATTGCCCGGACCTCAAACCCCACGCTTCGGGCTGTTTTTATTGAGGACGGCTCCGCTCTGCTTGGCCTTGGTATTGCCGCCGCCGCGATGTACGCGCACCAGGTCACCGGCCAGGCCGTGTACGACGCGATCGGTTCCATCGTGATTGGTGTCCTGCTTGCCGGGGTCGCGCTATTTTTGATCTCACGCAATCGTGATTTCCTTGTGGGCCAGGCTCCGTCAATGAGGGAACGGCAACGACTGCTTGATGTTCTGCTTGAGCAGCCGGAGGTGGATAGGGTCACGTACCTCCACGCCGAGTTTGTGGGACCGGAACGGTTGTTTGTTGTTGCGGCCATTGACGTGGCGGGGAACGAGGCTGAATCCTCCGTTGCCCTCATGCTGCGCGGTGTTGAACGGCGGCTTGAGGAGTCGGCTCAGATCGAGGAGGCCGTGTTGACACTGGCCACGCCCGCTGAACCGTCGCTTCTGCGAATCACACCGCTTGATCCGGACGACCGCTAGTCGAGTGGTTGCCGCCCATCACGCGGTACACCCCATTGCGCTATCTGCCGCTGAACACCGGGTCCGGCTGCGGCGTCGGAAGCGTGCGAACCGCCGTTCTGGCGGTCGCCCTGGGTGTTCGCCAGGGCACAACGGTGAGTAGGAAACCCTCGACGCTCGCCGCGACGGCAAGGAGCTGGGAGGCAAGCAGAAGCAGCGTCGCCTCGTACTGTTCGCTGCTGCGGTAGATCAGGAAGAGCACAATGCTCAGCACAACGCTGACAAGAACAACCGCCCGCAGAACAAATCGCAGCGCTCGATCAGCACCGCGTACCGTGCGGTCCTGAACGGTGTCGGGCCAGAGCGCCGTCGCCAGTCCCGTCGCTGACACCACAATGAGCACGCCGCCGATGATGTCGCTCAACCGGTGCCAGCCGTACCCGATCAGCTGTGCGCACACGATTGCGGTGAACGGGACCGCGATCACGGTAATCAGTCGCCGGCCCAGCGGCGGAAGAACACTCGCCAGTGCGCACCACAGGGCGAGAACCGCGATGGTGTGACCGCTGGGGAAGGAGTTGCTGGCAATGACGCTGGAGATATCCGGTCGGTCCAGAATCCCGTGCTTAAGTAGCTGGCCGGTGAGAGTTGACGCTCCAACGATAAGAACAGCACGCGCCGCCAGGCCGGGGCGGCGGCGGATCAACGCAATCAGAACGGCGCTGGCGCTCACCACGGCGATGGTCGGAATGCTGACCAGATTGAGCAGGCCAAACCAACTGCCGGGGTAATCGGCGGCGGTGAGGGCGGTGTCCTCCCAGCGTTGTCCGCTCTCTGATGCGACGGCCAAAATGTACACAACGGCAACGCCAATAGCGCTCAGCAGGCTGAGCACAATCCAGGGGGTGCGTGGTGCGTGATCCACGGCCGAGGGGCGGGGCATTGTTCTATCGTAGAAAAAACCGGCGCGATTGGCCTGCACAGACACCGTCTTCTTTGCTGATTCGTAGGTTGCCGTTTGCCGGTTGCCGTTTGCCGTTTGCCGGTTGCCGTTAGCCGTTTGCCGTTTGCAGTTTGCCTTTTGCAGTTTGCCGTTTGCGCGTTGTCCGGACTGGTCCGGGTTCCGG
>JBQELM010000257.1:0-3934 GCA_052103915.1 Mycetocola sp.
GAGACGCCTCCTGCGGTCACCCCGGAAGTACAGATGCCCCCGACGGTGACACCGCGTACGGTGCCCGTCCCGCCGGCGGGCAGCGCGGTGATCAGCGTAAGAGTTGGCGGCGACAGAGCAGTGAATGGGACCGTCACCGGCCTTGCCGGCGTCAAACTCGGTCTGTATGCGGCCGGAACCGCAACCAACGGTGGTGGCACTTCGACGTGGCCCACGCAGGGCACCGCCGGTGGTCGCCTGAACCCGGCATGGCCGTGGACGACCTGCACGTCTGATGCCGACGGCGACTGCAACTTTGTGATCCCGATCCGCGCTGGCGCGGCGTCGGCGACAGGAACGCCGCAGGATACTCGGTTCTGGGTTATCCAAGAAAGCAGCCCTGCCGGTTGGTACAGCAACCCCGTGCTCCGCGTCGGCTCCTTCAAAGCTACGCCAGAAGGCACCTGGCAGTACCGATTCCGCACCGACACCCAGCTCAGAGCTGGCAGCACTTACCGGTCTACCACGCCCATGCCCTGGGATGAATCGTCGAACGCCGGCGCTACCTCGGCCGGAAACCCAGACCGGTTCTTCATGCGAAACAGGATCGACTCCAACGCCGAGGGGTGGTCTGGGGCGAACGTTGGCCGCACCACCGGTGTGTGGAACCAGTCGCGGAACAATCCCACCCTCATCGGGGAGTGTGGGATCGACATCGCGCTCATCGCCGATACCTCCGGGTCGCTGGGGGCGACGGGCATCGCTGACCTGAAATCCGCGATGACGAGCTTTGTGAATTCATTCCGTGGCACGAACACGCGGATGTCGCTGTTTTCGTTCTCTGACATTTCCCCCGGAACCATCGCCGGCAACTTCCCGACGCTGCTTCCGGTGACAACGGCACCGCAGAGCCTGCTCTTTGCTGCACAGTATGCGGCGTGGGGCGCCAGCGGTGGCACCAACTGGGATCGAGGGTTCGCGGCTGCCGCAAACAGTCCGGAATCATACGACCTCGCAATTCTCCTCACCGACGGGAACCCGTCCGTGATCCGCGACGACCTTGTCCCGGGAGCGAGCGCGTTCAATTCGTTGCAGGACATCGACGCAGGCGTTTTCTCAGCGAATCAGCTGAAGGCGAAGGGTACCCGCATCGTCGCACTCGGGGTGGGCCAGGAGTTTACGCCAGCGAGCGACAATAACCTGCGCGCAGTCTCGGGCCCGGTCGCGGGGAGCGACTACTACCGCGCGGTCGACTTCGCTGCGGCAACTGACGCCCTGGTGACACTCGCGAACGAACACTGCAGTGGAACGATCGGCGTACAAAAAATGATCGTGCCTGCAGGGGGAACCATCGCCGATGCAACCCCTGCCCCCGCCGGGTGGCAGTTCGCAGCGAGCGGTACGACTGCGGCCGCGACGGTGCAAGCCCCAGCAACACGGACAACCACAGCTGGCGGGGACGGCAAAGTCGAATTTGCTGTGTCGTTCACGGCCCCGGCCACCTCAGGGCCAGTCCAACTGCTCGAAACTCAGCAGGCCGGGTACGAACTGCTTCCGGTCGGCACGGGCAGCGCAGCCCGGAACGCGACCTGTGTGAACGCTGCGACGGGTACGACCGTGCCGGTCACGAACGCCGGCACGTCGGCCCAGCCAGGGGCTGTGGTCGAGGCGTCTCGCGGGCAGCGTATCGAATGCAAAATTTATAACCGCGTACTGCCGCCTGGCAAACTTGAAGTCGAAAAGCGTTCGACGCCAGCAACCGGAGCAACCGTTCGACCCGGTGAGAATGTCACCTACACGCTGACCTTCCGCAATGTCGGAGGGTTGCCGGTGACAGTGAACCATGACGACGTGCTGACCGATGTCCTCGACGAAGCGACGCTCACTGGCAACGTGAGCGCACAGAGCCCATTGCAGTCGGCTCTCACACCCACAGGAGACCGGATCCGTATCACCGGTTCACTCGCGCCAGGGATGGAGCGAACCGTGAGCTACATGGTCACCGTTCGCAACCCGGTCCCGACGGCGGCCAACGGCGTGCTCCGAAACGTGGTTGTTCCGAGCGGCGAACAACCACCAACTGGATGCGCGCCGGGCACGCCCTGCACCGAACATCCCGTACGCGGGAGCCTGAGCTGGAACAAGGTTGATGGCGCGGGAGAGTTGCTCGGCGGGTCTGAATGGACGCTCACACCGCTCGGTGCGAACGGGCTGCCGCAGCCGGGGTCGACCATCACGATCCTCGACTGCGTCTCTGGAAGCGCGGCCGGATGCACCGGTCCCGATAGGGACCCCGTGTCTGGAAAGTTCGCAATCGCAGGGCTGGCTATCGGGGCATACGAATTGCGTGAGACCAAAGCGCCTGCCGGCTTCAAGCTGCTCGCGGACCCCATCACGGTGACGGTGAACACGAACCTCGCTGTTGGAGACATCGTCAACGCGCAGATCGAAGTGCCGCCAATCCCTCTGACCGGAGGTGTAGGGTCGCTTGGCTTCGCGCTCGCAGCGGGTGGGCTCGGCGCTGCGACAGCAGGTGGGCTCTGGTGGCAGCGCCGCCGCGCCGAGAAGCGGCGTTAACGTGACGCAGGCACGGGTGGCCGGGCCTCGGCGCAGCGAGTCACCCCAACCTCGACTCGCTGAGGGAGCCCACGCGGTAGTGCGTCGCACCTGGCGGCCTGGAGCATTGACCATCGTCATCGCGATGCTCGCCGTCGCAGGCCTTGTCGCCGGGCTGTACCCGATGACTGCCGCGTGGCTCTCGTCCTACAACCAGTCGAAAGTCCTCTCGACTGCGACAACCGCACTGTCCGATCTTCAGCCGTCAGCCGCCCAGCAGCTCGCCGAGGCCGAGGTGTACAACGCAGCACTGAGCGCAGGCGTCGTTCTCGGGAAGCATGCGAACGTCCCCGTTGGGGACTTCGCGCTCAGTGACACGACACTCGACTATTCCACGCTGCTGACCGGCGGAGTTGACGGGCTGATGTCTCGGGTGAAGATTCCCGCAATCGGCGTCGACCTTCCTGTGTATCACGGGACGAGTGACGAAGTGCTTGAGCGCGGTGCCGGTCACCTCGAGGGCTCGCACCTACCAGTTGGCGGTGAGGGCACACGTGCGGTGCTGACGGCGCACCGCGGCCTCGCCAACGCCACAATGTTCACCAACCTTGACGATGTCGCAGTTGGTGACGTGTTTACCGTCGAGACGCTGGGTCGCGTGCTGAGCTATCGTGTTCGTGACACTCAGGTGATTGAACCTAAGGAGACGGGAGTTCTCCGTGCAGAGCCGGGCGAAGACCTTGTCACGCTCATCACTTGCACACCGCTGGGGATCAATACTCACAGGATCCTGGTCACGGGCGAACGGGTCACCCCGACTCCGCCACCGGCGCTCCGAGCTGCTGGAGCAGCGCCGGAGATTCCGGGATTCCCCTGGTGGAGTGTGTACGGCGGGGCAGGCCTTCTCGCCGTGGCCGGTTACGTCGCACGGCAAGGTCTCGTGGAGGGCGCGCTCCGCACCAGCCCAGTGGGGGCTTAGCGGTGGTGCGGGAGCGCTACCTGGTTGCGCACTCCGAGGCGAGCGCCTTCGCAATAGCTGACCGTCACCTCACGGCGATGTTCCGCCCGACGCAGGAGAAGTTCGCCGTATCCGGCGCTGTCGAGGGTGATTCGGTATGGTGCTAATATTGGGGTCGTGACACACACTGCTGTGTGCGGAATGCCCCGAAACTCGCCCCGAATGCGGCCATGATGGGGAGCACTGGACCCGCCGGGAGGACCGATGGAAAACACTGCGTCCGGCCGCTCCAAGGTGAAGCCAAGCTCGACGGTCTCAGCGGTGGCGTCGGGCACGACCTGACTGATGATCGCGGTATGCGTGCCGCTCGATAGCTCGGCTCCGGCGAGGTCCACTGCCCAGATCCCAGTCGGATCTGACACTGCTTCAAGGACCTGGCCC
>JBQELM010000258.1:0-3934 GCA_052103915.1 Mycetocola sp.
CAACCATTGTTGTGTCGTTGATGAAGGGGGTGGAGAAGAGCAGCGGGCTTCGCATGAGTGAGGTGATTGCCGAGGCCCTAGAGATCGCACCAGAGCGCATCGCCGTGGCGTCCGGCCCCAACCTAGCGCTGGAGATCGCCAAGGAGCAGCCGACGGCCGCGGTGATCTCAAGTGTGAGTCTTGAGACAGCCCACAAGGTGGCCAGGCGGGCACGGAACAGCTATTTCCGGAGCTTCGTCAACACCGATGTGATCGGCACCGAGTTTGGTGGTGTGCTCAAGAACCTCATCGCTGTCGCCATCGGAATTGTGGATGGCGTTGGCTACGGAGAAAACACCAAGGCCTCCATCATCACGCGCGGCCTGGTTGAGATGACCGACTTTGCCGTGGCACACGGTGCCAAGCCGGAGACGCTGTCGGGCCTGGCCGGTCTTGGCGATCTCATCGCCACCTGCCAGTCACCGCTGTCACGCAACAACACGGCGGGACGCCTGCTTGGGCAGGGCTACTCGCTCACGGCCGTCACCAAACAGATGCAGCAGACCGTTGAGGGGCTCGCCTCGGTTGCCCCGATTCTTGAGCTCGCCAAACGAATTGGTGTTGACATGCCGATCGTTGAACAGGTGAACCGTGTTGTTGCCGGGACACTTGAACCCAAAGACATCGCCCCTCAGCTGACGACGGATGAATCCGACACCCCGCAGGTCGAAAGGACCCAAGATGACAAAGAAGACAACGGTCGTGGTGTTGTTCGGGGGTCGTTCAAGCGAGCACTCGATCAGTTCCGCAACGGCGGGCGGCGTTCTCGGCGCAATTGATCGGACCCGCTTTGAGGTGATTCCGGTCGGGATCACGCGCGATGGCGCGATGGTCCTTGAGCGCGATGACCCGAAGGCCTTCACTCTCAACCCGGAGGCTATGCCGGAGGTTGTCGACAACGGGTCACGGGTTCGCTGGCCGGAGAGTGCGGGCGATCGTACGTTGACGGTTGTGGACGCGGACGGCTCCACTCGGACGCTTGGCCCGATTGACGTGGTCTTCCCGATTCTTCACGGTCCCTATGGCGAGGACGGCACCGTTCAGGGTGTTCTTGAGCTGGCCGATCTGCCGTACGTCGGAAGTGGCGTCCTCGGTTCGGCTGTGGGCATGGACAAGCACTTCACCAAGACTCTGCTTCAGGGAGCCGGTCTCGCGGTTGCCCCGTGGGAGACGGTGACCCGTCGTTCACTTGCCCGTGACCCCGAGCAGGCCAGCCGTGCCGTTGACGAGCTGGGGCTTCCCGTGTTTGTGAAGCCGGCGCGGGCCGGGTCAAGCGTTGGCGTCAGCCGGGTTGCGGACCTCAGCGAGCTTGAGGGTGCACTGGAGACGGCCTTTGCCGAGGACAGCAAGGTCCTGATCGAGGCGGGCGTTGTGGGGCGCGAGCTGGAGATCGCCGTGCTCGAGGGCAGGGGCGACGCCCAGCCGCGGACGTCCGTTGCCGGTGAGGTTGTTGTCACCGGTCGCGACTTCTACGACTTTGAGGCAAAGTACCTGGGCGCGGACGGCATCACGCTGGCCTGCCCCGCGGAGCTGACCGACGCGGAACTTGAGGCGTTCTCTGAGCTTGCGGTCCGTGCGTTTGAGGCGCTTGACCTGAGCGGTCTTGCCCGGGTTGACGTGTTCCTTGGGGCCGACGGCTTTGTGGTCAACGAGGTCAACACCATGCCGGGATTCACGCCGATCTCTATGTTCCCCAGCTGCTGGCTGGCATCGGGGCTGAGCTACCCCGAGCTGATCACGGAACTTATCGAGGTTGCGCAGGCCAACGCCTAGCGGCGTCCCCGCTCAACAGCGAGCTGTTTGAGTTGGGCGACCAGGGCGGCGGGATCGGCGAGTTCGCTCCTGCTGGCCGGGTCACTCACCAGCATCTCAAGGAGGAGGTTGGCCGCGACGACCTCCGTGTGCGGGTAGCCAAGAAGGTGGTGTCTGGTGATACGGAGCTCGGTCTCGGATCCGTCGGTGTGGGTCAGGGTGAGAACGCCGTCGTCTGCGTAACCGTCGTCGCCGACCAGACCGGCAGCCGCCAGAAGTAGCCAGCCCAGTACCGCGGTGCCGGGGATCCGGCTGGTTGGCACGTTGATGCTGGCTGAGCTCAGCTGATCCCAGCGGATGAGAGGGGCAGACTGCTCGCCGTGTGGGGCGACCCCGTCCGCCGTAATGAGCGTGTTTTCCCCCACACGAGATCCGATTCTGAGGTGTACGTCGCTGATCTCGATGGGGCCAAGACGGTTAGGAGTCACCGTCTTCTCCAAACAGGTCCTCCGCACCAACACACCCACCGGTTGCCGGGATCTGGCCGACGGCTGAGTTCAGGTCAATGATGACGGCTGTGCTGGAGAACGGTTCCTGGCCGTCCTCGGTATTTGCATCCAGGTACACCTCGACGGCGGGGGACCGGCCGTAGGTGGTGAGTCGGAAGTAGGGGTCTTCGCTCTCGTCAATCACCCAGTCGATCCCGTCAACGTTGACACAGCGATCGGTTGTGGGGCCAAGCTCGGGAACGCCGCAGTGCAGCAGCACACGAGCGCCGTCCGTTCCCCAGGCTCCGGTGGCCTGTGCGTCGGTCTGCATGCGCTGGAAACCGGACACGGTTTCTGGCAAGCGGACGGTCACCTCTGCGCAAGCGGGGTTGTTGGCGTCCGGCGCGGGGGACATCGCAACGATGGGGGCGCAGGCGCTGAGCGCAAGCGCACCGACCACGGCCGCACCGGCGGCGAGAAGACGGGGGAGAGTTCTGGCAGTCATCCCTCCCAGGCTACCGTTGTTGATATGAACGTCCCCTCAGTACACACGGCCACCATGGATTCGGTCGGGGAGTCCGGCGTCCTCGCGGCGATCTTGCGTCATCTCCCTCCCGCAGCGGCGACTGTTCTTGGCCCGGGGGATGATGCGGCGGTGGTGGCTCAGCCTGATGGTCGGACGGTTGTGACAACGGACCTGATGGTGAACGGCCCCGATTTTCGGTTGGCCTGGTCGACCGGGTTTGACCTGGGCTGGAAGGCCGCGGCCAGTAATCTGGCGGATGTGGCGGCGATGGGGGCAACCCCAACAGCGCTTGTGGTTGCTCTTGCTGTCCCCGGCGAAACGACCGTCAGCTTTATGGAGGATGTGGCACGGGGGCTGGCCGCCGGATGTGCGGCACTGGCTCCCGGCTGCGGTGTGGTTGGCGGTGATCTGAGCGTGTCGGGAACCCTGACGATTGCGGTGACTGCCTTCGGTGACCTGGGTGGGCGACCACCCGTGTTGCGCTCGGGGGCACGGCCCGGTGACCGGGTGGCGCTTGCGGGCCGGGCGGGCATGGCCGCGAGGGGGCTGGCGCTACTCTTCGCCGAGGGTGTTGACGAGGCGGGTGTTCCGGACGGTGAACGTGCGCGCGAACTCAGGAGCAGGGAACGCGACCTGGTGGAGGCGCAGCTCCGTCCCGAGCCGCCGATCAGTGCCGGGCCTGAGGCGGCGCGAGCGGGGGCGACAGCGATGATGGATGTGTCAGACGGACTTGTTCTTGATGCAACCCGACTGGCGTCAGCGAGCGGATGCGCGATCAACCTGAGCACGCAGGCCCTCGCAGTCTTTGGTCCACAGCTAGAGATGATCATTACCGGAGGGGAGGACCACGCTCTGCTTGCCACCTTCCCCGAGGGCGCGGCGATTCCCGAGGGCTTCCGCGAGATCGGCCGTGTTGGTTCCGGCGCGGGCGTCAGCGTTGACGGGGTTCCCGTGACGAGCAGGGGAGGCTGGGATCCCTATTCCGACTGGGACGGCGCCGCGGGCTGAGTGCTACTCAGGTGCGTTCCACCGGGCAAACCAGACGGTTGTTTCGCCGTAGCGACGTTCTTTGACCGGGTCAAGACCGTCGGGCCACGCGGGCTCGGCTGATCGGGTTGATCGCTCAACG
>JBQELM010000259.1:0-3345 GCA_052103915.1 Mycetocola sp.
GGGAGAGCCTCACCACGCAGACCCGTTGTCCTGATTGTTGTGAGGACCGTGCGAGACTCGATCCCCTCCCCCAGGCCAGGAATGGCGTTCTGCACGGCGGATCCCGCGGGAACGCGACGCCCGCCGGTCCCCTCACGCCAGCCGTCATCTGTCGCCTCGTCAAGAACTGCCGTGCGCAGGTACGGCAGGGTGTCGGCCGAGCTCTGCATCTCAAGCAGAGCAACCTCCGAGCCCCGACGAAGATCCTGCCCCAGGGCAATCAGCGGGCTGACCGCAACCCCCTGCCCCGACCCTGCCAGCGGGACCGCGCCGCGGGAGCCGGGCGTCATCGTGGCCACACCGGCAGCCACGGCAACAACGGCGACGGTCGCCAGGACCGGCACCCCCACCCGCGACAGCACGGCACCGGGCGTACGGATGAGCGGTGGCGTCTCTGCCAGCCGGTCACTCGCCAGAAGCAGCACATACACCGCGGCGCTACTCAGCACTGCCGGCCACGGCGACTGGCCCGTAATGATCGCGCCAGGAAGGAACACGGAAATCTGGAGCAACGCCGTCGCCGCGGCCATGCGGGCGGTGAAGACAATCAGGTCGCCCAGAAGCGCCAGCGTGATCGCCGATCCCATCAACAGGGCCGTCAAACCGGGACCGACCGTCACCGGGTAGCTCTGCGCCACAATCGAATCAACAGCACTGTCTGCCAGCGCGCCAGGAAGCGCGCGCAACGGGACACCAACCGACGTCGACCACATCATTCCAAGTCCGGCAGCGAGGACCGCAGCCACCACGGCAACAACCACAAGGGATCGAAGCGGGCTCACCCCACGAAGGCGCAAGAGCGCCGCGCCGAGCAGAATGAGGGCCGTGACCACCCCGGACGCCACACTCCAGCCGATGCCGTGAAGCATCGGGGCGAGCGCACCAAGCGGAAGCACAAGGCAGAGAAAGAGCATCAGCACGCGCACCCAGCCAGCGCGGGCGTGGGCGGCCGTACGCGTCGAAGGGAAAGAAGGACGACCCGGTCCCCCGCTCACACGTGCGCCGGACAGCCCCCAGGGCACACGAGCGGACGATGAGTTCCCCGACCCGCTCACGACACACCGCCCAGCGCTGAGGCGAGTGTTTCAGCGTCGGGACCGGTCAGCACACGATGGCCTCCCTGCGGATGCTGAACCACGGCCGACTCCCCCTCACCCGTCACAGCCACAACGGTCGCCCCGCTGCCGGAGATCCGCCAGGGGTCACCGCTTGTGATCACCAGGTCGTCGGCTCGAACGGTTCCTGACGGGGCATCCCCGCCCGAGGGGACAACCACAGCCAAGGTGCTGAGCATTCTCGAACGTTCCGCCGGCGAGAAGGAAAACGCCCGCGGCGAGCCAGCCACAAACAGGTCAACGTCAACGCCGGCGGTGAGTGCCTGGTCGGCGATGCTGGCAGCCAGCACAATCGCCTCCTCGGCCCGCTGCGCCCGATCGGAACCAAACACGACAAAAAGCCTCGCCCTGCTGCGCTGCTCGGCGTTTGACTCCCTGACCATCAGCTCATCACGGTGTGCAGTCTGCTTCCAGTGCACCTGACGCAGCGGGTCACCGGAACGGTACTCACGCACACCCACCTCGTCCTCACCGCTTCCGGCCCTGAACCGTCGACCCGGTTCGGAGTGGAACCGCGCGGACGGCACCCTGACATCGGGGATCACCTCGGGCCACACCACAAACTCGACCGGCTCGGTGTGCTCACTCCGCACCCCAACGCAGCCAAAGGGATCAACCTGGACCCGCACGATCGGGCCGAGCGACACCACACCACGCCGAACCGGCATCGCCGTGCTTGTGCGGCCAGAGCGGTCAACAAACCAGTCGTCAGGGAACGTGTCAAACCAGTCGGCACCGTCGTGAGGGTGATCGATGGTGAGGGTCAGCTCCTCAAACGGTGACCCATAGCGACGACTCAGCCGACGGCTCGGGGCCTCACCTCCGGCACGTCTCAGCGTCAACAGCAGCCCACACAACGGAATGGCCACCGCGACAGCACCGGCAAAAAGCAGTTCAACGCGGTGGCTCATCCACCACAGCGCAATCAGGGCCCCGCCTGAACCGAGCAGAGCCCAGCCCCGTCCCGTCACACGCCAGCGTCGGGGCGCCCGGGTCGTCAACGGAGCTAATCCGGCCGTGGCCGTCACCGCTCAGCGACCCCGGGGAACGGGAACCAGGCTGAGACACTCCGCCACAAGACGAGACGACTCCACCTCGTCCGCTCCCCTGTCGGCCAGGACAAGCCGGTGCGCAAGGACCGCATCGGCCAGGCGGGCAACATCCTCGGGAATCACAAAATCGCGTCCACTCACGAAGGCGAGTGCCCGCGCCGCATGCACCAGGTGCAGGCTCGCCCGCGGGCTTGCACCCACCCTGATCTGCACGTGCGCGCGGGTGGATCGGACAACCTCCACGGCGTACGCGGTGACCGCATCGGCCACAAACACATCGTGGACCCGCTCAACCAGTCGGCTAAAACCCTCAGCCGTTGTCACGGGCGAAAGCTGATCAAGCGGGTTGGTGCGGGCACGAGCGGCGACAAGCGCCGTCTCCGAATCGCGGTCGGGATACCCCATCGACACACGCGCCATGAAGCGGTCGCGCTGCGCCTCCGGCAGGGGGAACGTGCCCTCCATTTCGATCGGATTTTGCGTGGCAAAAACACTGAACGGGGTGGGAAGACGGTGCGAGACACCATCAACAGTGACCTGGCGTTCAGCCATGCACTCCAGCAGTGCCGATTGGGTTTTGGGTGACGCCCTGTTGATCTCATCGCCGATGACGATGTTCGCAAACACAGGGCCCGGCACAAACTCAAACCGTGAGCTGTCCCGGTGGTAGGTGGTGACACCCGTCACATCGCTGGGCAGCAGATCAGGGGTGAACTGGATACGGCTGACCCTGCCGCCGATAGCGCGGGCGAAGGCACGGGCAAGGACCGTTTTTCCCACACCGGGGACGTCCTCAACCAGCAGGTGACCCTCAGCCAGGAGCACAACGGCTGCCAGGGTGATGACCTCCGACTTGCCGTCGATGACGGTGCCGACCCTGGCGATGATCTCGTTGATGAGTTCCCTGGATTCAGCCGCGGATACGGAAGCAGCGCTGACCTCGGGAGTAACGGCTGAGGCGGGAGAGGTGGGCGATGTGGCAGAGGCGGGAGAGACGTCGGGGGTGGTCATCGTGCCTCCAGGGCTTCCTTAACGGCGGTTGGAACATACGGGGTGATGTCCCCACCCAGCGCAGACACCTGCCGCACCAGTGAACTTGAGACAAGGGCGTGTGCGGGATCGGGGAGCAAAAACACCGT
>JBQELM010000259.1:3355-3924 GCA_052103915.1 Mycetocola sp.
ACACCAGCCAGGTTGCGGTTCACGATCGCCATCGGCGTTTCGTACACCACATCAACCTGGGACCTGATGCCCTTCACCAGCACCTGAGCACCCACATCACGGACGTAGTCAACAAGCAGCCCCTCACTCCAGGAGGCAACCACAACGGAGGTGATGCCCCGCTCCGCAAGCGACCGGGTGACAAGGTCAACCCGTTCCTCCACGGTCAGCAGCGGGTTCTTGCTTGGGTTGTGCACCACAAGAACGTGAACGGTGTCGTACAGGCGCACAGCCCGTTCGATCACGTCACAGTGCCCCACGGTGATGGGGTCAAACGATCCGGGCACGACGGCGATCCTGTCCATGCTCGTCAGCCTAGTGCTCGACGGCACCGCCCAGCTGACGATTGACCGCTCAGCTTTTGGTCAGTGCCGCACGATCGCTGTCATCCAACCGCCGAGCAAGCGCAGCTGCCAGCTCGGGGTACGCGCCCAGCTCAGCGTCATCGCTCAGCGTCTGGACCGCGTGTTCCCTCGCCCTGGCAATGAGATCACCGTCGTGGGCGACCCGGAGCAGTCGGAGCCCACTCC
>JBQELM010000260.1:0-3885 GCA_052103915.1 Mycetocola sp.
GCACCAGCCAAAAACAATGCCCATCACGACGTTCCCGATGAACGGGCCGATGCCCTGATACAGGTGGTAACTGCCGCGCAGGACCGAGGTGCTGAGGATGATCGTCCATGGTCGCCAGCCCAGCTCGCCAAGCCGGGTGTACAGATAGCCCACCCCGATGACCTCTTCAACGAGCCCCGCCCTCAACGCGGCAAGCACCAGAAGTGGGATGCTCCACCACGCCGCATCAACGGGGGTGGGGACAACCGCTGCGGTCAGGCCAAGTGCGCGACCCAGCAAGTAAAAGGCGATCCCCGGTACGCCGATAACGCCAAGCAGCACCAGTGCTCGGCGCAGGTCACGCCCCGGTTCGCTGAGTGTGAGGCCAATCGGGCGCCAGCCGCGGCGACCGGAACTCAGGGTGAGCAGGTACAGCGCCAGGGCTACCGGTGCCAGTCCCACCGTGATGCTGACCAGTTGTTGGGATACATCAAGCCACGCGCGCTCCGAGGTTGCCTGGTTGATGCTGGCCGACTGCTGCCCGATCGGGGTGTCCGCCGTCAGCCTGGCGATGATCGAGAGCACCGCGTACGCGGCGGAGCCAAACAGGCTGATCGTCAGGACAATGATTGTTTCGATGCCAAGCCGTCGACGGCTCAGGGGTTCAGGGGAGCTCACGCGCTCATGCTAGGCCCGACGTCTGGTGCCACGCCGTGATATCTGTTCGTAACACGCCGCGGTGTCAGGGCTGGCTGAAACGATGCATGGCGTCAAATCTGCTCAACTGTGCATGTATGCGCTTTCGCGATGCGCGAATGTGGATAGCACGGGTTCCCGTGTCACCAGCATGTAACGGATTCCCCCTCAACTTGGACGTAAGAATGTGCCGCGCCTAGAGTCAAAGCAAGCATGCTCGGGTGTGCCAACCGCACCCCCGACCAGATTCTCTTGCACAGGAGGAAAGATTGAATAACAAGCGCAGAGGGATTGCCGCTATTGCGACATTCGGCGTAGCCGCCCTCGTTCTCGCCGGCTGCTCGGCCAACACCGGTGACGAGGGTGACGCCCCCGCGGGCGACGCCACCGCGATCATCACCACCAACGGTTCCGAGCCGCAGAACCCGCTCATCCCGACCAACACCAACGAGGTTGGTGGCGGAAAGATCATCGACGCGATCTTCGCCGGTCTGGTCTACTACGACGCCGACGGCGCTCCGCACAACGACGTTGCGAAGTCCATCGAGTCGGACGACTCGCAGACCTACACCATCACGCTCGAGGACGACCGTGTCTTCAGTAACGGTGAGAAGGTCACGGCTCAGTCGTTTGTTGACGCCTGGAACTACGGTGCCAAGCTCAGCAACGCACAGCTCTCCTCCTACTTCTTCGAGGACATCAAGGGCTTCAGCTACGACGAGGACTCCGAGCTCACCGGTCTGACCGTTGTTGACGACACCACCTTCACCGTTGAGCTGAACCAGCCGACCTCGGACTTCCCCCTGCGTCTTGGCTACTCGGCCTACTTCCCGCTGCCGTCCGTCGCCTACGACGACATGGCCGCTTTCGGTGAGAACCCCATCGGTAACGGCTCCTACAAGCTGGCTGACGAGGGCGCCTGGGTCCACAACGAGAAGATCAACCTGGTTGTCAACGACACCTACGTTGGTCCCCGCGTCCCCGTTAACGGCGGACTTGAGATCGTCTTCTACTCCAGCATGGACGCCGCGTACTCCGACGTTCTGGGTGGAAACCTCGACATCATCGACCAGCTGCCCAACGCGGCCCTGGAGACCTTCGAGTCCGACCTCGGCGACCGCGCCATCAACCAGCCGGCCGCTATCATCCAGACCTTCACCATCCCGGAGCGCCTTGAGCACTTCTCCGGTGAAGAGGGCGAGCTGCGCCGTCAGGCCATCTCCCACGCCATCGACCGCGACCAGATCACCGATGTGATCTTCTCCGGCACCCGGACCCCCGCACACGACTTCACCAGCCCCGTTATCGACGGCTACAGCGAAGACGTTGAGGGATCGGACGTTCTGGACTTCGACGCCGACAAGGCGAAGGAGCTGTGGGCTGAGGCCGACGCCATCAACCCCTGGACCGGCGAGTTCCAGATTGCCTACAACGCTGACGCAGACCACCAGGCCTGGGTTGACGCTGTCACCAACCAGCTGAAGAACAACCTCGGTATCGAGGCCTCCGGCGACCCGATCGCGCTGTTCTCTGACCTGCGCAAGTCGGTCACCGACCGCGACATCGAGACCGCGTTCCGTACCGGCTGGCAGGGTGACTACCCGGGTCTGTACAACTTCCTCGGCCCGATCTACGGCACCAACGCCGGATCGAACGACGGTGACTACTCGAACGCTGACTTCGACGCCCTGCTGAAGGAGGGTCTGTCTGCGACAGACATCGAGTCCGCAAACGCCAAGTTCCAGGAAGCACAGACGATCCTCTTTGAGGACCTGCCCGTGATTCCGCTCTGGTACCAGAACGTTTCGGGTGGCTTCGGCGAGAACGTCGACAACGTCGAGTTCGGCTGGAACTCCGTGCCGATCTACTACGAGGTCACAAAGGCCGAGTAATCTATATGGGGCACGCCCTGTGCGTGCCCCAGAAGACCTCAGCACATGCTTCGGGGTGGTGACTTTTTGGTCGCCGCCCCGAAGTCATGAGGTCAGTGAATCCCAGCACTCCCACAGAGGGGCACAACTCCCATGCGTGACTATGCGCGAAAGGCGGACTGACAACAGACATGCTCCGCTATCTTTTCTTCCGTGTGCTGCAGGCCGTTCCGGTTCTGCTCGGCACAACGTTCCTGATCTACTTCATGGTCTTTGCCCTACCGGGCGACCCTGTTCTGGCTCTCTTTGGTGACAAAACACCAAACCCGGCCGTTCTGGAGCAGGTCAGGGCACAGTACAACCTGGACAAGCCATTTATCGTCCAGTACCTGCTCTACCTCGGCGGCATCTTCCAGGGTGACTTCGGAATCTCATACTCCGGTCAGCCCGTTGCCGAGATCCTGCAGTCAACATTCCCCGTCACCATTCGCCTGGCGATTCTTGCGATCCTGATCGAGACCGTTTTTGGTATCACGATTGGTCTGATCTCCGGTCTGCGCAAGGGTGGCTGGTTTGACACCATCTCGCTGCTGTTCAGCCTGGTGCTGCTGTCGGTTCCGGTGTTTGTTGTTGCCTTTGAGTTGCAGTACTTCCTTGGTATTCAACTGGGGCTGTTCCGCGTCACCGTTGGCAGTGGTGCACCGTGGGCCGATCTGGTCCTCCCCGCCATCGTTCTTGCAACGGTCAGCTTTGCCCAGATTGTGCGGCTCACCCGGTCAAGCGTGATTGAGACGGCCGGTCTGGACTTTGTTCGCACCGCCTACGGCAAAGGTCTGCCCCGCCGTCGGGTTGTGCCGGTCCACATCCTGCGTAACTCGCTCATCCCCGTTGTGACCTTCCTCGGCACCGACTTCGGTGTTCTGATGGTTGGAGCGACGGTGACGGAGGGAATCTTCAACGTGCCGGGTGTTGGTCGGACGCTCTTCCAGGCGATCCAGCAGGGACAGGGACCCACCGTTGTGTCCTTCGTTACCGTGATGGTTCTGATCTACCTGGTCGTGAACATCCTGATCGACCTCCTGTATGCCGTCCTTGACCCGAGGATTCGTTATGCCTAGTACAACTCCTGACAAGTCAACTCCCGGGCACTACGTTGCCCCGTTTGACGAGAACACGATGGCTCCGGTCGATTCGGTTGCAACCGACTCCAAGCCGAGCAACCTCTGGCTTGACGCCTGGCGTGACCTGCGTCGTCGGCCGATGTTCTGGATCTCGTCGTTCATCATCCTTCTGGTTGTTGTTGTGGCGTTGCTGCCGAACCTGTTCACCAGCATCAGCC
>JBQELM010000261.1:0-3880 GCA_052103915.1 Mycetocola sp.
GCTCGTGACCCAACAGATGCAGGAAAACGCACCGGAAAGCGAGAGTTGCCACTCGCCGTTGTCTGGTCGGGTGAGGCCGCCTGGCCGTCGTTAGCGCTGGCCGGCGGGGCAGTGACCGGTGCTCTTGTTGTGGCGGGTTCTGATCATCGCCTGAGGACACTGATCTGGCTGGGGTTTACGGTCATCGTCCTGATCTGCACCGTGGTGGTGCTGAGACGGCTCCAGAGACGCGGCGGTAACGGAGACCGTGAGGCTCAGAGGAGTATGTCTCCGGTGAGGACGGGGGAGCATCAGCAGCCCACGGGCTCCGCCCGCAGCCGAGTGAACAATCCCGCACCGGTTCCTTCCCTCGGCAGCAGGTGGCCCGTCCTTGTGCTGTGCGGGCTGTGTTCGGCGGTCGCGGTTCTCACCTCGGGCGTGCTGCAATTGGGGCAGCGCGGATCAGAGGCTGTTGCCGACCTGGGACGGCAGAAGGTCGCCGTGGTGGGTACGGTCATGGAGCCAGGACGTGCGGCAGAGCCTGCCGCCGATCCTGTTGTTGACGGCCTGTCCAATGATGGTCCCGGTGGCGGTGGCGGTGGCGGTGGCGGTGAGGGTGGGGCTGTCAGAGACGGCGACAACGGCAGCCACGGCGATGAGGGCTCCGCGCACGGGTCCCAGCGTCCGTCACTGAAAACCCGGATCAACGCCACCCTGTCACCGGCTCCCGCTCCGGCTGAACAGTCTCATCCTCACGGGGTGTCCTCGCAGCCCCCGCGCCCAACAGAGGCGTCCGTGCGGGCGATCATCACCTGCCCCGGTGTTTCTCGCATTGACTGGGGGCAGACACTGACGGGAACCGGCCGCCTTACCCCCGCGCCCGACCAACCGGGCGTCGCGGGGGTGCTGATCATCACGTCGTGCACCGACATAACGGATCCGCCCGGGATCCTGGGGGTCACCGCCACACTCCGGACAGCCTTCAGCGAACTGAGTGACCGCCTTCCTGGTGATGGTGGTGCGTTGCTTCCCGGCCTCGCCATCGGCGACGATTCGGCGGTTGATGATGGACTCAGAGACAGCATGGTCACAAGCGGGCTGAGTCACCTGACCGCTGTGTCCGGTGCCAATTGCGCCGTTGTTGTGGGGCTCGCGATGATGGCGGCAACAGCGCTGGGTGCGGCACGGCGCTGGCGGGTGACTGCAGGGGTCTGCGCGTTGGCACTCTTTGTCGTGCTCGTGACCCCGGAACCAAGCGTGCTGCGCGCCGCGGTGATGGCTCTTGTCGTTCTGATCGCGGTGGCCTCCGGTCGTGCGGGGCATACCCTCTCTGCGCTGGGCGGTGCCATCGGGCTCTGCCTTTTCCTAAACCCGTGGCTGATCCGCGAATACGGGTTTCTGCTCTCCGTCGCCTCAACGCTCGCCCTCGTGACTCTGGCGGGGCCACTCACCAGATGGGGGTCGAGTCGCATGCCACGGGTCGTTGCGGCCGGACTGGCCGTTCCCCTCGCAGCGCAGCTTGCCTGTCAGCCGATCATCGTCATTCTTGATCCCGCGCTGTCTGTCGGAACGGTTCCGGCGAACATTCTGGCTGCGCCCGCCGCGCCCATCGCAACCGTTTTGGGCTTGATGGCGTGCCTGAGCGGGCCGGTGTTTCCCTGGTTGTCTGCGGGATTCGCTGCCCTCGCCTGGGCGCCGTCGGCCTGGATCGGACTGTGCGCACGGACAATTGGCGCGATGGATTCACTCCGCCTGCCTCTCCCTGCTGGTGTTGGCGCCGTGGTGTTCTCCGGCCTGCTGCTGGCGTGTGTTGTCGGCATTGTCGTTTGTAGCCGGTCGGGTGCAGTGCGGGCACGTGCCACGTGCGCGGTGCTGCTGGCAGCACTCTGCGCAAGCGCTGTGGTCGTCGCCCTTGTTCGACCGATGCTTGTTGTTGCCGCCGTGCCGCGTGACTGGCAGATCTTTGCCTGCGATGTTGGTCAGGGTGATGCCGTCCTGGTGAGGGACTCCAACCACATTGCCCTTGTTGATACCGGGCCGGAGCGGAGTGGCATAAAACAGTGCCTCCAGCAGGCTGGTGTTGATCGGCTCTCCGTCCTGGTGCTGAGCCATTTTGATGCCGACCACGTGGGCGGGTTCGCTGAGCTGATCGGGCGCACCGATCGAGTTCTGATGCCACCGGAGTCACACGCCCGGTCCCGGCTGATCGCTGACAGCTTTCTTCGTGCCGGAAGCGCGGTTGATCTGGTGAGCCGGGGGAGTCACGGTGCTGTGGGCTCAGCGCTGTGGAGCGTTCACTGGCCGCGGGATGACGGGTCACGTCGCTGGGACGGCAACGATTCTTCCGTCGTACTGAGCTTTGACCTCCCGTCAGGGAGAGCTGTCTTTCTTGGTGACACGGCTGCCGGCAGCCAGCGGGCACTGGCGCGGGCTGCGCCGGAGCTTCTCGCCCCGGTTGCCTGGGTCAAGGTGGCTCACCACGGCTCGGCCGACCAGGATGCCGCACTGTACTCGTCGATGCGTGCCGCTGCGGCGTTCATCGGAGTTGGGGCAGACAACGACTATGGGCACCCCAGGCAGGCCGCGATGGACATGCTGGGGTCGGCCACCATTGTGCGGAGTGATCTCTGTGGATGGGCCGCATGGACGGATCTGTCCACGCCGCCCACCACACAGCGCGCCTGCCCCGCGGATGGGCGAGCCGTCGGTGGCTCCGGCTACTCTGGATGACAGGCACGAAGGGACTCTTATGGCGGCACCGGCACGCGGATCAGCGCGCAAAACCACGGCGAACAAGCGCGCGCTGACCTGGGACCAGGTGCGGCCGGCGCCGATTGTGCTTGTCTCGGGTCCACAGGTGTTCCTCGCCGACCGCGCCATCAGCGTCCTGCGTGACTACTTACGCGCGGAAGACCCCTCCGTTGAGGTTCACGAGGTATTCGCCGACTCGGTTGGTAACGGCGAACTGCAGACCCTAGCGAGTCCGTCGCTGTTTGGTGAACCGCGTCTGGTGATCGTGCGCGGTGTAGAAAAAATGAGCGACAGCTTTCTTGCTGATGCCCTGGCCTATCTGGCACACCCGGCCGACGGCGCAACGGTTGTGCTCCGGCACGGTGGCGGTGTTCGGGGGAAAAAGCTACTTGATGCAGTGCGCGCGGCGGAAGACCGAGCCATCGAGGTCGCCTGTGCCGAACTCAAGAAGGATCAGGAAAGGCACGAGTTCGCTGCAGGGGAATTCAAGCGAGCCTCACGCCAGATTCGTCCTCGAGCGCTCCAAGCGCTCCTCGTTGCTTTTAGCGGTGACCTCGCTGAACTCGCGGCGGCCTGCCAGCAGCTCATATCCGACACCAGTGGTGACATCACCGAGACAGTCGTTGACCAGTACTACGGCGGCAGGGCAGAAACGACGGCATTTGCGGTCGCCGATTCCGCGGTCCAGGGCGATTATGCCTCAGCGCTTGGCGGGCTTCGTAACGCTCTGGCGTCCGGGGTCGACCCGGTACCCATGGTCGCGGCCATCGCGATGAAGGTCAGAGGACTGGCCAAAGTCTCCGGAGCGCACGGCTCGTCAGGAGAACTCGCCAAGCGGTTGGGAATGGCGCCGTGGCAGGTCGACCGGGCTCAGCGTGACCTGCGCGGTTGGAGCGATCAGGGTCTTGGCCGTGCCATCCAGGCACTGGCTGACGCGGATGCAGCGGTCAAGGGGGAATCGCGTGACCCCGTGTTCGCCGTTGAACGACTCATCGCCGTCATCGCTTCAAAGGGCGGAACACGGCCGACTCGCTAACCGTGCCCTGACGACGGGGCTGCCCGGCTGAAGCGCGGACTGTGCGCGGTTTTACAAAGCACCTCCGTGGGGAAAGCAACACTGCCCCTGTGCCTGTGCCTGTGCCTGTGCCTG
>JBQELM010000262.1:0-1439 GCA_052103915.1 Mycetocola sp.
CACCGGTGCGGTCGGAGTTGAACTGGTCAACGTCAAGGCCCAGATCCGTGGCGTACCCCTCAAAGGTGTCGGCGGCCTCGTCTTCGCTCAGACCCGTCCAGGCCTCCTGACCGGAGAAGATCGCCTTGTACATCTCGGGGAACTTGCCCTGCAGGCGGGCTGCCTCTGCCGCATGTGCCGCGGCGGTGGCATTCGGGTGGATCTGCGTGAGCGGGAAGTTGCGGATGACAACGCTCAGCTCGTCAGGGTACTTCTCTGCCAGGTCCGTCATAGTTCCGGAGATCATGCTGCAGGGCGGGCACTGGTAGTCCGCAAACTCAACAAGAGTGACCGGCGCATCGGCCGTGGCGCTCAGCGTGGCGGGGTTGTCCCCCATCAACGCCTTCAGGTCAACCGTCGCGGTTGTTGGTGCGGTCGTTGGCTCGTCCTGCTCAGAAGCGGCGGAGCAGCCGCTCAGTGCAACGATGGTCACGAGGGCAGCGGCGGCGGCAAGGCCACGGCGGAAGCGCATGGGAGAGTCACTTTCGTTGATGTGATGTGACCGGACGCGGTCAGGCCGAAGATACCAGGCAGAACTGGTCAACACCCGAACGCCTCCACACGCCTCACGCGGAGCGGAGCGGACCGGCGCAGAGCCGCAGCCCCACCCGCTAGCGGCGAACCGATCGGGTCAACGTGAACTTGGCCGTTCGGGTCATCTCGTGGGTTGGTCCCACAATCCGGTCAAGCGCGCGGCGGTAACCCAGATGGGTGTTCCACACCGTCCACAGTTCCCCGCCCGGCTCAAGCACGCGGGCCGCATCCTCAAACAGGCGCTCGGCCAGTCCGGTGTGCACCGTTGCGCCCACATGGAACGGAGGATTGAGCAGGATCAGCTCCGCACTGGCATCCGGCTGCGTTGACAGCGCGTCATCACGGACAACCTGAACGCGGTCGGACAGCCCGGCGGCGGCAACGGTCGCTCTGGCCGAGTCCACCGCGGCCTGCGACTGGTCCGTCGCCACAACCTCAAGTCCGCTGAATTCGCGGGCGAGGGCCACGGCAACAATGCCGGTTCCGCACCCCAGGTCGATGGCGCGTCCCCTTGTCCTCCGGAGCCGGGGAATCGCGTCAACAAGAACCCGTGTCCCGATGTCGAGGCCCGTGCCGTTAAACGCGGCACCGTGCGCGGCAACCTCAAACCCCAGCTCCGCATCAAAGCGGCGAAGCGGATACCCCGTCGCCTCGCCCTGACGCGGCTCGCTGGCCACAAGAATGCGGGACTTCTGCCTGGCCAGGGTGGCGCTGACCTGACCAAAGTGGCGGCCAAGAACCTCGTTCATGGTTGTTGTCATGTGCTTGATCCGGCCACCGGCGAGCACGATCACATCTGGTTCGGCGTTCGCCGCGATGACGGCGGCGATCTCATCCAGTTCGCTCAGCGACCGCGGGAGCTGAAG